>JAISVU010000039.1 GCA_031271375.1 Clostridiales bacterium
GAGTTTATGAAAGAGGCGATGGATTTCGTCGCCGAAAAGGGCAAGGCTTCGGTGTCTATGCTCCAGCGGCGCTTCAGGATAGGCTATAACAGGGCGGCGCGGATGATGGAGGAGCTGGAGTCCCGAGGCGTCGTCGGCCCCGAGGACGGCGTGAAACCGCGCAAGGTGCTAATACCGCCTATGCGCTGGGACGACTGATGACCCGGCCTAAGAGGGTATTCAGCGGGCAATGGGAGCCGGAGGTCAGGAATCCCAAAAGGCCCGGCATGTTTCGCGGCCTGTTTAACCCGAGGATCGTCATTCCTATACTGCTGGTGTTCGGCGTTTATATCGTCGTCATGTTTGCACAGGACAGAAGCGGAAAACCGGCGGCGGATGTTAATGAAGGAAGCGCGGGTAATGCAATCCCGTTTAATTATGTCATACACCGGGGCGATGAATACATGCTTGCTCAGGTAGACATTATGCCGGAGGAAGGCCTCAGCGACGCGATGATGCTGGAGAAAGGCCTCAAAAACCCGCCCGCCGGATATCTGCCCATCGCGGAGGACGCGTTAATTGGCGCGATAACGCTTTACGAAAATTCCGTTGAGATAGATTTCGCCGCGCATCCCTGCCCGGACGGCGGGGAACGGGAGCGCCTTACGGCGATAGCCTGGACTGCCGGGGACTTCTTTAATGCGGAGTTTGTAAGGATAAAGGTAAACGGTAAAATACTAGAGGAGGTTACAACGCATTGAATTCTGATATCCAAATCGCAAGAGAGATTCCGATGCAGCCCATATCCCGGGTGGCCGAGAGCTTTGACATCCCGGCGGAGCACCTGGAATACTACGGCAACTACAAGGCCAAGTTAAGCGACGGGCTGTATAATAGCCTGAAGGACAAGCCCGACGGCAAGCTGGTGCTGGTAACGGCGATAAACCCAACCCCCGCCGGGGAAGGGAAAACCACGACGACGATCGGCCTTGCCCAAGCCCTTAACAAGATGGGCAAGAAGGCCGTCGCGGCTTTACGGGAGCCGTCACTGGGCCCATGCTTCGGCGTTAAAGGCGGTGCCGCCGGGGGCGGGTATTCCCAAGTGGTGCCGATGGAAGATATTAATTTGCATTTTACAGGGGATTTTCACGCTATCACCGCGGCGAACAATCTGCTCGCCGCGATGCTGGATAACCATATACAGCAAGGAAACGCGCTAGATATCGACACGAGGCGCGTCATATGGAAGCGCTGCCTGGACATGAACGACCGCGCGCTGCGTAACGTGGTTGTGGGTCTTGGCGGCAAGGCCGACGGGGTGCCGCGTGAGGACGGGTTTATGATAACCGTAGCCTCCGAGGTTATGGCGGTGCTGTGCCTCGCGGCGGATCTGGCGGACTTAAAGGCAAGGCTGGGCCGGATTATCGTGGGCTATACCAGGGACGGCGGGGCTGTGACGGCTGCGCAGCTGGGAGCGCACGGGGCTATGGCGGCTTTATTGAAGGACGCTATAAAGCCTAACCTGGTACAGACTTTGGAGCATACCCCGGCGCTGATACACGGCGGGCCGTTCGCGAACATAGCTCACGGATGCAACTCCGTAAGGGCCACAAGGCTCGCGCTCAAGCTAGGTGAGTACGCGATAACGGAAGCGGGCTTCGGCGCGGATCTTGGCGCGGAGAAGTTCTTTGACATAAAATGCAGGGCCGCCGGATTAACGCCTTCCTGCGCGGTGCTGGTGGCTACGGTACGGGCGCTTAAATACAATGGCGGTGTTGAAAAGGCGAAGCTGGGCGCGGAGAACCTGGAAGCACTGAAAAAGGGACTGCCCAATCTGCATAAACATATAGAGAACCTGCAAAAATTCGGCGTCCCAGTCGTTGTGGCAATAAACGCATTCGACTCGGACACCGCCGCCGAGCTGGATATGATAAAGGAAGAGTGCCGGGCTTTGGGCGCGGATTTCGCGCTGTCTAAGGTTTGGGCGCATGGCGGGGAAGGCGGGCTGGAGCTGGCCGAGGCCGTTATTGACGCCGCGAACCGGGGGGCGGACTTCAAGCCATTGTACGGGCTGGATTTAAGCATAACGAAGAAGATAGAGAAGATCGCGAAGGATGTATACGGGGCGGAAAACGTGGTTATCCTGCCTGCCGCGAAGAGCGAGATCGCCAGAATAAACAAAATGGGGCTTGATAATCTGCCGATATGTATGGCGAAGACCCAGTATTCATTGTCCGACAATCCGGCCCTGCTGGGGCGGCCCGAGGGTTTTGACATAACCGTGAGGGAGATTAAGGTGTCGGCCGGGGCCGGGTTTATTGTGGCCATCACAGGCGAGATAATGACGATGCCGGGGCTGCCTAAGGTTCCGGCGGCGGAGTTGATAGACGTTGACGAGAGCGGGGAAATTACCGGATTGTTCTAAGAGCCTGGAGGCGGGTTAATGGCAAAGGATCAGAGGTTTATTATAAAAGACAGAAAAGGTGTGCTGTTTGGGACTAGGATAATCACGGATACGGAAACAGGGGTTCAGTATCTTTGGGTAGCGGAGGGCTACGGCGGGGGTTTGACCGTCCTGCTGGACAGGGACGGAAAGCCGCTTATTGACGAACAGTACAGGAGCCCGGGGAGTGACGAGCGTGTTCAATAAGGACGAGCTCCGCGGGTATGTTGATAAATGGCAGGACATCCTGCGCCTGCGTGACTGGGACATAAAGCTGGAGCTGGTGACAAAGGAATGGCGCAAGACCGGCGACGTAAAGATAGACCGAGCCGATAAAGTCGCGATCGTCTTGATCAATGACTGCAATCCCAAGCAGACGAACATTGAGGCCGTGATTATCCACGAGCTGATACACATAAAGCTCTGGGGCATGGATCAGATGATCGATAGCCTGCTCCACGCGGTCTACGGCGCGGATGAAAGCGACCCCAAGCTGGAGTTCGCGTATACGCAGTTTATGGAGCTGCTGGAAGTAACGGCGCAGGATTTGACGAAGGGTTATGTGGAGCTGG
>JAISVU010000002.1 GCA_031271375.1 Clostridiales bacterium
AAGGAACTGGCGGTTATACTGGGCGAATCGGCCCTGTCCGATTCCGACAAGCTGTTTGCCAAGTTCGCTGAGGCCTTTGAGAAGCAGTACGTCTCCCAGGGCTTCGACAGCAACCGCACGATTGAGGAAACCCTGGCGATAGGCTGGGAGCTGCTGACGATCCTGCCACGCATGGAGATTAAGCGCGTCCGCGACGAGTATATCGAGAAATATATGCCGAAACAGGACAACGCCTGACGGGAGGGATCTTTTTGGAACTCCTTAATGTAAACCCCAACCGGATGGAGCTGTCGAAGCTCAAAAAGCGCCTGGTGACGGCCAAACGCGGCCATAAGCTCCTCAAGGACAAACAAGACGAGCTGATGCGCAGGTTTATCGACCTAGTCAAGCTCAATAACCGCCTGAGGAAGGCGGTGGAGGAGGAGCTTCTGGAGGCCTACAAGGATTTCGTCCTCGTAGGAGCGCTGACATCCACGGATTTCCTGGAAGAAGCCGTAATGTTCCCTAAGGAAGAGATAACCCTGGAGATATCCAGCGAGAACATTATGAGCGTCGTCGTCCCCCGGATGAAGTTCATCCGCAAGCTGGAGGACGAGGACGGCGGCATCTTCCCCTACGGCTTCAATAACACCTCCCACGAGCTGGACAGGGCGCTGTCAAAGCTGTTCCACATCCTGCCAAAGCTCCTGCAGCTGGGCGAGGTGGAAAAGACCTGCAACCTCCTTACCGACGAGATCGAGAAGACAAGACGCAGGGTCAACGCCCTTGAATACATGACAATCCCCCAGCTAGAAGCCACAATCAAGTACATCCGCATGAAGCTGGACGAGAACGAGCGGGCGAACCTGACGCGTCTGATGAAGGTTAAGGATATGATAGCGAACCAATAAGGTATTGGGGAGGGAGTGGTTCATTCCTTCCCCATATTGCGCTATGGAGGTGTATTTATGTATTGCGGCAAGTGCGGAGCGTATATCGGCGATGAGAGCTATTGCAAGAAGTGCGGGGCACAGGTGGCCAACGCAAGGCAGACGCCGCCCTCGTCAAGCGGCATGTCAAACGGCCCCGCTCCCGGCAGGTTTATGGAGTTTTTCGGCGGATACGGCCGCTCTGAGATGTTTTTCGCGGGCATTATCCTATATACCGCAGGGAATGTTATTAATAACCTTATGTCGTTCGGTTTTTTCAGTATTGTGAGCCTGTTGATAGCGGCGCTGCCGATAGCTGGAATGTGGATCATATACTCCAACTCAAAGGCGGGCAATAACCCCAATCGCGCGCTGACCGCATTGTCGCTGTTCAGGGGCAGGGCTATAATCGCCGTGATCGGGCTTATCCTTCTGCTTGCTATGGTTATTCTCGGCTCTTTGCTAATCCAGGCCGTGGGGAACATGGACAGCGTAAGAGAGGCCTTTTCAAACAGCTTTACCGGGGATATGGCTTATCTCGCCGGTACTGCCGAAGGAAAAGCCGCGTTAGAAACGGTTCTCATTATCATGGTTGTTGTATTTATTGTCGTTTTAATCGCGATTATAGTGTGTTCTGTCTTTTATTACAGGGCTATTTTTAATATACTTAACGGCCTGAAGTCAAACATCACACGCGATGAATTCGAGCCTATCAAGGGAATCACGCCGTTCTCCGTGTACACATACATCGCGGTGGGTTTTTCTTTTATATCCAGCCTCATAACGCCTATGCTTAACAATTCGGTAATTAATATGCAGCAGTCACTGCTGGAGCAAATGCCGGGCGACATGTACGGCGCCATAGCCCCAACCATCCAAAGCGGAGCCGGAATAAACATAATAACAGTATTCGTCACGCTCGCCGCCGACATCGGCCTCCTGCTGTGCGTGATTACGCTTCATAAGCTCAACGGCAATATAATCAAGAGAAACTATCCCGGCGCCGACCCGGATATTTACTCGGATATTTAATAATAACCATTATTTCTCGTTTTCCTCGGCAAAGTGCTTCGCGTCGGCGACGCCCTGCCTGGAAGTGACGGATACCCCCGCTTCCGGGGTTTTCTTTTTTACGTCCGTTTGGGCAAGCGTTTTGAACGCGGGTTCGGTGTGCTTGGATTTCATATCGCGCCTCCGTTTAAAATAGTTAGTGTGTACCTTATTCTTTGCTCAAGATTAGTTTTTATTCACTTGCTTTCCCTCCCTCCTTATGATACTATATTCTCTAATTTCACAAGATTGGAGGTAAGCGCATGGAAACCAAGTACAATTTCGCCGCGATCGAAAGCAAGTGGAACAAACGCTGGGAAACCGAGCCCGTTAACGTCTATGACCCGGATAAGCCTGTGTACTACTGCCTGGATATGTTCCCATACCCGTCGGCGGCGGGCCTGCATGTGGGCCATTGGCGGGGCTATGTTATTTCAGACGTGTTGAGCCGTCAGAAGCTGCTGGAGGGCCATTATATCCTGCATCCGATGGGATGGGACGCCTTCGGGCTGCCGGCTGAAAACTACGCGATACGTACCGGAATCCACCCCGTCGTCACGACGGCGGAGAGCGTGAAGACCTTCAAGCGCCAGCTGCAGGATCTTTGCGCGATATATGACTGGTCGCGGGAGGTCAACACCTCCGACCCGGCTTATTATAAATGGACGCAGTGGATTTTTGTCCAGATGTTCAAAAAGGGCCTTGCCTACGAGAAAGAGATGCTCCTTAACTGGTGCCCCTCCTGCAAGGTCGTCCTTGCCAACGAGGAATCGGCCGGGGGCGTTTGCGAACGCTGCGGAGCCACCGCAGAAAAGAAGTACCTGCGCCAGTGGATGCTCAAGATAACCGCGTATGCCGACAGGCTTTTGGAGGGTCTTGAGGGGCTTAACTGGCCCGCTAAGGTCATCAAGATGCAGTCGGACTGGATTGGCAAGAGCTACGGCGCGGAGATTACCTTTAAGCTAAAGGATAACCCCAATACCGTCACCGTCTTCACGACAAGGCCGGACACGCTGTTCGGCGCTACCTGCATGGTGCTCTCCCCCGAGCATGAGCTGGTAAGCGGTATAACCGCGCCGGACCGGGCGGCGGAGGTGGAGGCCTACCGTAAAGAAGCCGGTTCGAAATCCTCGGTGGACCGCATGGCGGC
>JAISVU010000042.1 GCA_031271375.1 Clostridiales bacterium
GTTGACGACCCTTCAGCCGGGGGCATAGGCGGACAGGCCCATCTGACCGAGTACGTGAACCTGTTAAGGGAACAGGTCAAGGAAAAGGACATTCAAATCGAAACCCAAAGCGGACATATAGGGCAGCTGATCCGCCAGCTGGGGGTCTTTCAGTTATTAACCCAGAACAAGCGGCTTAACGAGCTGGCGGCGGCCCAGGCGAAGGAGGCTTCTGAAACCTCGAAGCAGCCCGGGCCCGCCGGGAGGAAATCCATACTCAACAGGATTTTCGGCGGCAAGCGCAAAGTTACTCAGTAACGCCGGCACGCCGCGGCCTTATGGCGCAAGCAGCTTCGCGGCGCACAAAAGCGCCTGTTCGACGACTTTGTCCATGTCGTAATAACGGAACGTGCCGAGCCGCCCTCCGAATGTGACGGCTTCTTCCCGTTCCGCCAGGGCGGCGTATTTGCGGTATAACGCGACGCTCCGCGCGTTCTCAACCGGATAGAACGGCTCCGCCCCGGGTTCCCATTCCTTGCTGAACTCCCTGCTGATAACGGTTCGCGGCCGGTTCACCGGATCAAAATGCTTGTGCTCGATTACACGGGTGAACGGCGTTTCTTTGTCCGTGTAATTCATAACCGCGACGCCCTGATAGTTATCGGTGTCCAGCGTTTCCGTCTCGAAACATACGCTGCGGTATTCCAGCTCGCCGAACCGATAATCGAAATACGCGTCGACAGAGCCGGTAAAGACGACATGCTCCGCCAATTTGTCATACGCGGGCTTATCTTTAAGATAATCCTCGTTCAGCCTTACCTCGGCGCCTTCAAGCAGCTTTTCAATCATCGCGGCATATCCGCCGATCGGGACGCCCTGATACCTGTCGTTAAAATAGTTATTGTCAAACGTAAAGCGGACGGGAAGGCGGGTGATGATGGACGGCGGCAAATCCTCGCAGCGCCGCCCCCATTGCTTTTCCGTATAACCCTTGATCAATGTTTCGTAAATCTCCCTGCCCACAAGGTTTATCGCCATTTGCTCAAGATTCTTAGGCGACTCCGTATACTCGGCGCTTCGGCTGCGCTCGATCATCTCACGGGCCTCGGCGGGCGAGGTAACGCCCCACATCCGGTTAAATGTGTTCATGTTGAACGGCAGGTTGAATATGCGCCCCTTATAGTTCGCGAGCGGGCTGTTGATGAAATTGTTAAACGCCGCGAACCGGTTGATATACTCCCATATTCCGGAATTGCTTGTATGGAAAATATGCGGCCCGTATTTATGAACCTGGATGCCTTCTGTTTCTTCGGTATAGACATTGCCGCCAATGTGAGGCCGCCGTTCCAGTACCAGGCATTTTTTCCCCGCTTCCACGGCTTTTTGAGCAAATACCGAGCCGAACAGGCCGCCGCCTGCTATAAGAAAATCGTATGTCGTTTTTATAATAACAGACCTCCCTGCTTTTGTTTTATCCGCTCTCGGCCCTGCGGAACATATCCTCGGTAAAGCCCCGCCATTTTTCAACAGACGCCTTTGGGCTGAACCTCTCGGAATCAGCATAGCAGTTTTCGCTAAGCCTTTTCATCAGCGGGACATTTTTTAAAACGTAGACAACCTTTTCCGCATAACCTTCAACGTCCCCTTCGTTGAATACAAAGCCTGTCACACCGTCCCGCACGACGTCGGGCGGGCCGTATTTAATGTCAAACGTTATTGTTGGGCAGCCGTTGCAAATACTTTCCATCGCAACTAAATTCCATGACTCACCGTGGTAACTTGTGTTCAAGTTTAGAACCGCGCCTTGGAAAACCTCCCTCGGGTTTTCCGAATACCCCTTCAGGACAACCCGGCCGGTAAGCCCTAATTTATCAATAAACCCCTGTAACTCATTTACCCTTTCCTCTGTTCCTCTTCCCCATATTTCCAGCACGGCGCCGTCTATCTGTTTCGCGACATATTCAAAGATAACTATAGTCAGCTCAAACCGTTTCATATTGCTTCCAAGCCTGCCCATCCCTATAATCTTTTTGGTGTCCCTCATTTCAAAGGGCACTTTTTGAACCGGCAGCGGATACGCGTGTCCTATCGCGTACAATTTCGCTAAAGCACCGTATTTATCCGCGAAGTCGTTTACTTCCGTTTCAGTTTGGAATACTATAGCGTCGAAAACGCCGCAATTCTCGCATATATATTTACGGTATAAATCCGGCTCGCTGTCGGGATTATTATGATCCTTCAAAAATGTGCCGTGAATGACGCATGACTTGGCGACTTTTTTGTTTTTTATATAACCGCTTATACCGTAAAAGAAAGCGCTTTCGTCAATCATTATAACCGGCTTGCCAAAGCCTTCGGCAAGGCAGTCCACGCAATGCGCGGTTAAGGCCTCTCTGCCAGGCAATTCCGCGCTCACATTCCCTTCTTCGTCAAAAAGAGTATATTTTTCCAACACATTTTGGTCTCTCAATAATATGTCGTATACAGTATCGAAAGCGCCGTCTGTAACCCATCTATAGTCAGCTTTAATACAAATTTTCCCTTGCGTATTGTAATAGTATTCTGCCGGATGGTATTCTTCGTTGTCTGAATCATATACTGTTTTCCGGCTTAATTGCCTCATATTGTCGTAGTCATACCTAACCCGCGCCCCGTTTTCATAGCATATTTTATATCCGGGATTTATACGCGCTAAAATATCATCGTTTTTCTTTACCACGGCGTTATCGGTTGCCAATGTTCTCAAGTACGCCCAGGTTCTTTGGAAATAGTCAAAAACACTGAATACCCGGGCGTCTTCGTTCAGCCAGGTTTGATAGCCTTTTGCTTTTTGGTTCTGAAATTCTCCGCGGATATTATGTAAATACTTGTTGTACTGTACTGTCAATAAAACCGGGGTGTATCCGGCAAGGTCTTTATAAAAATTCGATTTTCGCATGGCGTTTTCAATAACCGCCCCGCTGCCGAGGTTTTCCAAGATAATAACCGTCTCGCTGTTTTTGAAAACATCCATAGATTCCCCTCCGGTCCTTAGCGCGGTGATTTTCAAGCCCCCATCCCGCAGCAGCGCTTATACTTCTTCCCGCTGCCGCAGGGGCAGGGGTCGTTCCGGCCGGCTTTCGGGGTCTCGCGGCGGACGGTGCCCGAGGAGGAGGATTCATGAATATTCATCCTCCCGCCCTTTATTATGGTTTTCTCGCGCTGGTACATGAGCTTTTCGGGTTCCTTTGTGTGCATCGCCGCGTTGAAGAAGCCGGCGTTCAAGGCATAGAGCTGGGGATACTCCTTTTTCAGGCGGGCGATAAACGGGCGGTGAACCGTGAGATCGCAGAGTATATGGTATTCAATCACGGTTATGTCGAGTTTGTATTCCTCGTCCGTCTCTTCCGCCGCAAGTATCCCGCACATGGCGGAAAATTCTTCGGGAAAGCCTTTGGTTTTCAGGGTTCTCGCGTCATAAATCAGTCCGGCCTTTTTTAACTTTCCTTCCAAGTAAGGGCTTTTTTGCGGCAGCGCCCCGGCCATTTCCCGTATGTATGGGAAAA
>JAISVU010000116.1 GCA_031271375.1 Clostridiales bacterium
TAAGTCGCGCCATGGCGCTCCTGTACGTAATATCCAAAACACCGCGTTGATAAAAAGCCGCGTATCGCGGGCATTGCCGCCCCATGTTCCTTTATTCCCAATGGTATGCGGTTTGATTAATTCCCACACCGCATCTGTCATGTCATGCCGATGATAACTAGCTCCCATTTGAGAAAACCTCCTCTGTGTTTTCTCTTATTATATCACATTTCTATTGTCGACACAATCTAAGAAGAAAGAGGTTTTCGCCAAGGTGCGCCAAGGGAAGATACGTATCCTGTTCGGTTCCACCTTCAAGATGGGCGCGGGAACAAACGTACAAGACAGGCTCGTCGCGAACCATGACGTTGACTGCCCATGGCGACCCTCCGATCTTGAACAGCGCGCCGGCCGCATTGTGCGTCAGGGCAACCGAAACAGAAAAGTAACGGTATTCCGTTACGCCACAAGCGGTACGTTCGACTCCTATTTATGGCAGACGGTTCAGAAAAAGCAAGAGTTCATAAGCCAGATTATGAGCAGCAAATCCCCCGCGCGGAGCTGCGAGGACGTGGACGAAACGGCGCTGTCCTTTGCGGAAATAAAGGCGCTGTGCGCGGGCAACCCGCTTATTGCGGAGAAGATGAACCTTGACATAGAGGTGTCAAAACTCCGTATGCTGAAATCCGAACACCAAAGTCAGCATTACTATTTGCAGGATAGCCTTATGTCTTATTATCCCGCGCAGATAGCGAAAGCGAAAGCAAATATAGCGAACATAGGGAAAGACATAGCCTTATTTGCGGAGCGAAAAGCGGGACTGGAGGGTTCATTGTCCGCCAACTTCCCCGGTATGGAGATCGGCGGCATTGTATATAAGGATAAAGAACCCGCCGCCAAAGCGTTGCTTGACGCCTGCAAAGGGGTTATAGACGCCGAGGAGAAGCCGGCCGGTGAATATATGGGATTCAAAATGTCGCTGCGATACGAAAGCCTCACAAAACAGGTACAGCTTCTTTTGCATGGCAGCGGCACGTATTCGCTTGATCTTGGCACAGACACGTTCGGTAACATCTCCCGTATAAACAACGCGCTTGACGGCCTTCCCAAACGCCTTGAGGCGGCAAAGATAAATCTTGACATGATCTATTCGCGGCGCGACGCGGCGAAAGTCGAACTTGAGCAGCCGTTCGCGTTGGCGGACGAACTTTCGGAAAAGGAGGCGCGACTTGCCTGCCTTGACGCCGAATTAAGCATTGACGGAGGAACAGGCGGTGAGGTTATCGGCGGCGACGACGAAGCGGATCTGTCCGATGACGGCACAGAGGAAAAGTCCCAAGCGCCGACTGCGAACGCCTCAAAACCATCGCTGAAAGCGCGTCTTGAAGCCGCGAAACGAGAGGTTGAAAGCGGCGGAAGGAACACGGCGAAGCAACCGGCAGCAAAAGCGGTGGGATACCCTTATCGTTAGAAAGTCGCGCAAGCATCAGAGCGTACACAAGCCGGGGGCGCGTGGAAAACGCGCCCCCGGACATTTTTTTGAGGAGGAAATTATCGTGGCTATTAAAGACCTTGAATCCGCAATTAACCTCTATGACATACTGCTTCACAATCACATTCCTGTGCCTGTAAGCGAGAGGAACGACCCGGAACTGGAAAAGGCGGCGGTGGCGCTTCATAAATCTATAAGCGAGGCGAAGAAGGACGAAGCCGCCTTGATGGATAAGCTGAAGGTTGAAATTATCTCCGCCGCGAAGCGAGCAAATGATGACGCGGAACGGCAGGATATAAACCGTAATCATACAAATTACGGCATGACCACGGCGTACGCGAATATATTAAGGCATTTGGGGCATGAAGCCGAAGTGCCAGTCCACTGGGATAACGAGGATTATTTGCGAATCCCGGAAGTTGTTATCGACGGGGAAAAGACGCAGTATCATAATGGTATGCCTAGCACAGCGGTTGCTCCGAAAACGTCACAAAACGAAGCAAGAGCCAGTGCGATTGAACAACCTACCGCCGCCACCGCAATTGGAGCTATAACATACTTTACTCCAACGGGTACTTTTGATGACCCAGACCGCGTTGAGACGCATAGGGAGCTTTATTATGACGCTGCGTCTTTTATCCGGGATATTAAGCGCGCGTTTAAGGAAGAGTTTTTTGAGCGTTGGAAATTTGAAGTCCTGACAAAGGATGCAAATCTTCAGAATACAGTTTATTCGATAGAGCAAGAAGCCATCACCGCTATGTATGGGACGAAGGGCGAGGGCATAGCAGAAACTGTTGCCGCAGAGCAGGTTAATCCGGAAAGCTTTGTCGATAATAAAAAGCCGGAAATCAAAACAGAAAAGCCCTCGGTCAAGTCGCGCCTAGAACAGGCCAAGGCGGACGTCAATAAACGCAATCACCCTCCGGCGGTCGGCACTAAACCCCATGGTCAAGCGCTGTAATGGGGGTGACTGTGCCATGAGCGAAGAACGCAAAACCCCGAAAAGGACACGAGATGTTCAGATTCTTATGCGGCTTACGCCAAAAGAAAATGAACTCTTGATAAAGCGCATGACAGAGGCGGGCATGACAAACAGAAATGTCTTTCTGCGCCGCATGGCGCTAAAAGGATTTATCCTGCGGCTTGACATGAAGGATTTTAAGGAAACCAATATGCTGCTGAGAAGCGCGGCGAACAATATCAACCAGATAGCCCGCCGCGTGAACGAAAACGGCAGCGCGTACAGATCTGACATCAACGAGCTTCGCGAAAAATATGAAGCCCTGCGCGCCGACTTCGCGGGCATACGTGAACAACTGACGGGACTTTAGCCGGAAGGCCGTAACAATGCTTGAAATTTCCGCGCAATAAAAGTATGATTGGAGCAACCCAGATGAAAGAAGTGAACCCACGTCACCGTGACTCTTTAGGAAACCGTGCAGACATTCAACCCGGCGGCGACCTGTGTTCGGACACGCTAGCCTTTGACTGCTGCCGGGAAGAACTTGTCTTTGCGATGAAAGACAATGAGCATACCTTTTCAATGGGGCTTACCACTGTCCTGCAATGCCTTATCTATGCAGAACACCAAGGCTATGTTCCTGAGCTTCCAGACGGTTGGTGGCGGCAGCTTATGGGCAAGTTTAATCTTCATTTTGAGGAATGAGTCTATGCGGAAATGCAAGCTTCGTACCGGAAGCGCCCCGGTAATTGAAATTACGCGGGAAGCTTTTGAAAGCGCAACGGAGAAAAAGCCGCCGTATTATTCCGGCGATCCTAAGTCTGACGGTCGGCAGTTCGCGGTATGCCCGGCCTGTGAAAACCCGATAAAGATTATCGGGATGTATAAAAAACTCACGCTAACGGACAAACCCTATGGCAAGCATTTCCCGCACACAGTTAAAGGCTTGGCTAGTTATTCGCAGCAGGAATATGAGTATTGCATTTTGCGGGGCAGCGCCAAGATTTCAAAATCCTCACGCAGACCGGAATCAAGCGGGATGCCGCGAGAGATACTAAAGCTTCTGCGGTCGCAGTTTGACCTTGTGGCCGACATACTGTCAAAGGAAACGGATATCCGCTTCAGTCGATCTCTTTTGCGTCATATGCTGCGGACTTACCTGGGAGAGCAGGGACATAGATATTTTGGGGCAACGCTGTACAACCTGCCATGGGTATTTGGGTATATGTCAAACAGCCAAAAACTTTACGGGCAGTACATACGAAAGGACAGTCCCCTAGCGCATATGATTCAACTGCGCTGCCCAGAGATAATTCTCACCGGTTCAGACAGCGGCGATTACGCGCAGGTTTCAAAGTCCGGCGTAAGCTTTGTGGACTTGAACTTTTGCTTCATACACCATAGGCAGAAAGCGACGGGGTATGATCTGTCAGAGAGTATCACCTTCCATGTCAGCCGCGGTTTAGGGACTCCGCCGGAAACAGTGTACGAGAAAACAATAGAGATAGACCCCGCTTTTTTCCCGAACCTTATACATACGCCAAGGGAAATAGCGGGGCGTAAAGAGGCGCTTTTAGCGTTGGCCGGGGAAGAGATAACGGGGATTTAGACACAATAAAAGGCGGGGCGGCGATTGCCTCCCCGCTTTTTTGGCGCAATTTTAAGCCGCAGTACGCAGCCGCAGGAGGTGAATGACATGGCGACAACGCGCTTAATACCCGTGCATGTTAAGACAGGTTCTAACACGTCTTCTGCTGTAAGCGGCATTATAGATTACGTCGAGAACCCGGAAAAAACAGAAGACGGACGCCTTATAACAGCCTACGAATGCGACCCAAAATACGCAGATGAGGACTTCATGATTGCAAAGGAAGAATACCTTATCGTCACGGGAAGAGAGCAGGGCAGGCGTGATATTATTGCGTACCATCTTCGCCAGTCATTCAAGCCCGGTGAGATAACCCCGGAGGAAGCCAACCGTATAGGCTGTGAACTGGCCATGCGTCTTACAAAGGGGAATCACCAATTTGTCGTCTGCACCCACACTGACAAAAGGCACATCCACAATCATATCATCTTCAATTCAACGAACATTTCCTGCGACAGGAAGTTCAAAAATTTCTTCAACTCAAGCAAGGCGATAAGACGGATAAGCGATACGCTTTGCGTTGAGAACGGTCTGTCGGTCGTGGAGAATCCTGCGAATAAAAGCGTCACCTATGACAAATGGCTTGGCGATAACCGTAAGCTTTCACAGCGGGATAAACTTCGCGGCGCGATAGATTTCGCGCTTAATAAAAAGCCGAAAGACTTTGACGCGTTCGTTGATATGATGAAAGACATCGGTTATAAAGCAAAGCGCGGAAAGCACATCGCGTTCATCGCAGAGGGCGGAGAAATCGCCATGCGGTGCGACACGCTTAAAGGCAATCACACAGAACAGGCGATACGCGACCGTATCGCGGGCAAAGCAATAACCGGCTCTTCCGGCGGTCATATCGCTGATGCACCGGCGTCGCGTTTACAGTTTCTCATTGATATTGAGAACAGTGTAAAGGCAAAAAACAGCCCCGGATACGAACGTTGGGCGAAGGTGTTTAACCTTAAACAGATGGCGCAGTCAGTATTGCTTGTGCAGGAATCCGGCGCGGACAGTTTTGAAAATCTGTCGGAAAAGGCCTCGCAGGAAAGCGCGAAGTTCCATGTCATCAAGGATAAAATCGCCGCGAACAAAACGCGCATGGGTGAAATATCCCGTCTGCAAAAAAGCATCGGCACATACAGCCGCACCCGCGACGTGTATGTCGAATACCGTAAGGCCGGTTATTCAAAAAAGTTTTATAACGAACATGCTGAAGAAATTGAACTTCATAAATCCGCGAAAGAAGCGTTTTCATCGGTCAATGGGAAGCTGCCTACCATTGCGGAACTGAAAAAAGAGTACGCGGCACTCAGCGCAGAATCCAAAATACTTTATCAAGAATACCGCCCGGCGCGCGAGACAATGATTAAGTGGCTGACGGCGAAATCAAATATTGAACGCATTCTTGACGCAAAACATACCGATAAAAACAAGGTCGGCGAGCGCAGCGAGCAGACCGCAGCAGACGCGAAGCGGCTTTAAAATACGATGCGCGCGCATCGTATTTAGAGGGCTTGGGAAACTTCCCAACAAGCAAATTTTGAAAGAATCCCCTGCAGGGATTTTTTCAAAATGAGGTTTGTGGATATCCACAAACATTGCTTGCAAAGCGCAAAACCCCTAATTCTGACGCCTTTTTGGCGTCGCTTCGCGACTTGTATTTCTGAAAACGCGGCGCAAAAGAAATCTGCAACGCGCCGGACGCTTTCTGATTTTATTTTTTCGTCTGCAATGCGCCGGGCGTTTTTCTTTTTTGCAAAATGAAAATATGGCAACACCAACGCGCCAGTGTTTTACACCGGGCATTTCTGTTTGGAGGGCTGACACGATGACACAGCAAAAACATCAAGAGGTTTTCTTTAACCGCGCGGCGGTCAAAGACGCGCAGCGGCAAATTTGCGAGGAGTGCTTTGAGGTGGTGGTCTTCGCACTGCGTGACAGCGGCGGGACGCTGTTCAGCGTCGGCTTAACGACGATGCTTCAATGCCTGCAATTCGCCATTGAAAATGGTGACCTGCCAAAACTTCCAAGCTCATGGCTCAGGGAGGTGGATTCCCGGTATGACATAGCGTTGCAGGACAGCGAAAGTATATGGTATGATGACGGCGAACCGAAATGGCTTGCGAGGGAAGCTGATGAAATACGTCAAGTACAATTTGGGCGCGGCCTCGGAGCGATTCCAGATCACAAGAGGGAACTTTGAGATGCAAACCGAAAGGAAAAGCCCTTGGGAAACTCTCTCTGATGGTACGCTGCGCCAATTCGCTATATGCCCGCACTGCGACAACCCAGTACAGCTTATCGGACTATACTCTCAAAATGCAAAAAGAACCCCCTATGGGAAACACTGCGGGAAGACAATAGATGGATTGCCTCCGCACATTCATTATCGCTATGAGGTATGCCCATACGCTTCTCACCGCCCGCACCCTAACCCGGAAAGACGTTTTGACAGGCCGGATCGGCGCGCGATGGAACTGTACGCTCTTTTGCGGGAACAATTTGACCGCGTAGTATACGTCGCCCAAAAAGAATTGGACGTCCGTTTCAGCCATAACTTTATCCGAAAAGCCCTTCAGCAGTTTGTAAACAGCTACGGACACCTCTACCCGTGGGCTTCCGTGTCTAATTTGCCTTGGGTCTTTTGCTACTTAGGCATCTTCCGGCAAAACCTTTACCGCCAAAGGGTACGGTTAGGCAGCCCATTATACCTCGCGATTCTGGAGAACTGCCCGGCTGCTGATTTTCTTTTCGAGGGTGGTTCTGGATACGCGCGACTTGAAAGCAAAGAGGATATGTACCTTCCCCGGCTGACGTTCCGCTTCACCGGGCATGAGCAGATCGCCCGCTACGGTGAGGAACTGCGCGAGACTATGGACATGTACGTTGACCGGGAGGACAAAGGTGTTATCTTTCACCGGCGTCTTGAAATAAGCGAACTCTTTTTTGCGAACCTGATCCGCAATGACGGCAATGACAGATACAGAAACTCCGAACTTTTGAAAATCTCTGGGGAGGTTATGCCTCCGTTATGATTGGACGAGCGCATCCCTTTTTTCAAAATGATCGCGTAATATTGAAAAAAGGTGATAGAGCCGATATAATAGAAGACAATAAAAAACGGTTTACAAGCCGCGTTTATAAACCAACATTAAAGGTGGTGGGTGTAAGTGAACAAACCCTACGAAAAGCAGGGGGAACCCAGTCTGGCGGAGCGGAGTTACATCTGGAAAACGGCAATTGGATTGCAGCAGGTGGACGGGCTTACGCCCTCTAAATACCTTGTTGAAACTGCGAACGCAAATATACAAGGGGAAATATCCATACATGAAGCAGAGCAGTTCATCGCGGATTATTACGAAAACAGGCAAGAAAAAAACTTGCCAGAGGATCGAACAGAAGAAGCGGACAAAGTATCGGTCAGGATTGCTAGCGTCCTCTGTGGCCAGTCTTTCAAGTTGTCCCCTGTGGAGCTTTTGTCAATTCATAAGCGCCTTTTTAACGGCATATATGATTTCGCCGGACAAATACGCAATTTCAACATCAGCAAAAAAGAGTGGGTGCTGAACGGCGAGTCTGTGTACTATGGTGACTTCAACGATATACAGGCAGCGTTGGATTATGACTTTGACAAAGAGAAAGCGTTTGACTATGCCAACTTGGACGCGCGTAATGCAGTGAAACATATGGCGAAATTTATCGCGGACGTATGGCAGACCCACGCTTTCAGCGAAGGCAATACGCGCGCCACTGCTGTTTTCGCGATCAAGTATTTGCGAACGTTTGGATATGACGTGTCTAACAATACGTTTGAAAAGCATTCCTTCTATTTCCGCAATGCTCTGGTGCGCGCAAATTACAATGATCATAAAAAGGGAATCAAAGCGACCACGCTATATTTGGACTGCTTTTTTGAAAACTTATTGTTTGGTTACAACCACCCTCTGCAAAACAGGGGACTTCATGTTGACGCTAAACATAGCATAACAGAAAAGCTCGCGATGAAGAAAGCTTTGTCCGCAGACAGGACGCGGGACGACCCGACAGAGAAAAAGAACCCACGCAGAACAGACGAGCGAGAGTAAGCGTTGTTTTCCTTAACCGCACGGCAGCCGAAGACGCGCGCCCCTTTTTTCGCGGGGCGCTTTTTCTTTGCCAAAACGCAAAAATACGATATGATTGGAGCAAACGAAATGAAAACAATAGACCCGGCCGCCACATACGAGAATCGTGCGCAGCTCAGAGGCGACTGCGTCCAGACCGAGGATTGCACTGACTATGAGTGCTGCCCGGAGGAACTTGTGTTTGCTATGCGTGACAAGACGCACACGTTTTCTCTGGGACTTACGACGGTACTGGAGTGCCTGGATATTGCCGTCCGGGAAGGATATCTGCCGCAGCTTCCAGACGAGTGGTGGATTGATGTAAGGAGATATTGATGGGCATATGGACGTCTTTAAGGTACAAGTGAGCAGCCAAAGAAAGATTCCGATAACGCAGGAAAACTTCACACGAGAAACCGGCGAAAAGCCCCCCTACGTCGCGTCGAACGATAGCGGAGGCAAATCTTTTTTTGCGGTCTGCCCAGAGTGTGAGAACCCGATACAAATTATCGGGATTTATAAGAATACACCCGAAAGCGGGACAACCCCATACGGCAGGCATTATCCCAAGTCTGTGCCTAAGCTCGCCGAATATAACCACCCGGACTATTTGGACTGTTCCTATTCAAATCCAAAATGGAAAAAAGGCAGCTTGAAGCGCCATCACGGAAGCAGGGTCGCGCAGAACACGCTGAGGGTTCTGCGTGAACAGTTTGACCGGGTTATATACTGCCTGTCGAAGGATGTGGATATGTATATAAGCTATAATACGGCGGAAGCCATGCTTAGAGGATACATAGCAAACGAAGGTTGGCTTTACCGAAACGCCACGATGAATAACCTGCCGTGGGCGTTCGGAGAGGCCGAGAGCGCCCTCCCGCTGTTTGGACGCAAAATAGTACGTGGCAGTGATTTACACCATTCACTGAGTGAAAATTGCCCAGAGGTTGAATTTGTTGACGCCGATAAGTACGTTAAGGTCACGAGCAAGCAGGGCGAATATATACGCCTTTATTATGTTTTGACAAATCATCGCAAGGAAGTCACCGGCGAGCATTTGAATGAAAGCATCGATCTTTGGGTTTACCGTGGCAGCGCGCCGGACATCGAGACGGTTTACCACAAGACGATACAGATACGCACAGAGTATTTCTTTAACCTTATCAACACGTCGCCGGAAAAGTCCGTGCGAAATGAGAAGTACCTTGAAATAGCCGCACGGTTGATTCCGCAAACTTGAACCCGACCCACTGCCGCAATTTTCTTTGCGCATTTTAACACAGGACAGGAGATTTTAGAACCACTCGCAGATAATTGACACAAAGAAAGAGCCACACCGTTTGCGTCGGTGTGGCTCTTTTTGTTCGCGTGGACTGCCCAGATCACTTAACAGCAGTCTACGCCTATTTTGCTTGCCTGTCAAGCATTATTTTTGGAG
>JAISVU010000117.1 GCA_031271375.1 Clostridiales bacterium
TCAAGCGCCTGGGCGACGAGGGGCTGGAGAAACGGATAACCGGGCTCCTCACGGAAATAGAGAGCGTGGGGAAAAAGCTCTCGGAGCATATGGATATCCGCGATATGAAACGCTACCGCAGCCTTATCTCAGACTTCTTTAACGAGGTAGTTACCAACTCCCATACCTTCGAGCGCGAGAACTTTTTGGACCGGCGCGGGCGTCACCGGGTTTACGGCATCGTCAAGCTGGTGAATCAGGGCCTGGACGACCTTGCCCAGGAATTGCTAAAAGAAGAAAAAAACCCGCTGGCCATCCTTGAAAAGACGGGCGAGATACAGGGGCTGCTGCTGGATATTGTGCTATGACAGGCGCCGAACGCCTGGATCATGCTTTGAAGAACGGGCGTTTTTCTCATGCCTACGTGTTTTCCGGTTCCGAAGGGACGGGAACGCTGGCTAGGCTCGCCGCTAAGACCCTTATGTGCTTGAATGACGGAGAAAAGCCCTGCGGCGTCTGCCGCAGCTGCAGAGCCTTTGAATCCGGCAATCATCCAGACGTAGTGTCTATTGGCCCCGACAAAAAGAAATCGGTAAGCGCCGATCATATCCGGGCGGACGTTGTGGCCGACGCGTATATAAGGCCTTATTCCGCCGCGTATAAGGCCTATATTATCGACCAGGCGGACTTAATGACCCCTGCGGCACAGAACATATTGCTCAAGACGCTTGAGGAGCCGCCGCCGTATGGGATTTTTCTGTTGTGCGCGGTGAACGAGGATTTGCTGCTGCCCACCGTGCTGTCTCGTTGTGTCCGTATCAGGACGTCCCCGTTATCCGTCGGGGAGAGCGCGAGACTGCTTGGGGAACGGCGGCCCGGTATGCCCGAGGGCGAACGGCGCTTTTACGCCGCCCTCTCGGGAGGAGGGGTTCAGCGGGCTTACGAGCTTTCCGAGCCTGCGGGCGATAAAACAAGGGCTCTTGCCATAAGGGACAAAGTGCTCAACAATCTTGAAGATATCGAGAATATATCCGCGGCCGAAATACTGCTGAGGGCAAAGGCTTTTGAGGAATATAAGGACGACGCTCGGCTGCTGTTGGACATTATGGCGCTGTGGTACAGGGACTTGGCTGTTTACGAGGCCGGAGGGGAAATATTCCAAACCGATATTAAAGAAAAAATTCTGCAAAATGCCGCAAAAGGCATTAATAATGTATTTTATGTGGAAGAGGCTCGGGCAAGGCTTTCAGCCAATACGGGCTTTCTTTTGACGATAGAGGTATTAATGCTGAAACTGGGAAGGAAAATCATATGACTGAGGTAATCGGTGTAAGATTTAGAAAAGCCGGGACTATCTATTATTTCGATCCGCAGGGCCAAAGCATTGAGAGAGGCTCGAACGTTATTGTGGAAACGGCGCGGGGCGTGGAATACGGGAAGGTTGAAATCGGCAACAGGGAGGTTCCCGAGGAATCGGTCACGCAGCCGTTAAAGCCCATCATACGCGTCGCGACGCCGGAGGACGACGAGGCCGAAGCGAAGAACCGCGATAAAGAAAAGGATGCGCTCGTGACATGCGAGGAAAAGATTCAGAAGCACGGGCTTGAAATGAAGCTCATCGACTGCGAATTAACCTTCGACCTTAACAAGATAATCTTTTATTTTACCGCCGACGGGCGGGTGGATTTCCGCGAGCTGGTGAAGGAGCTGGCCGCCGTTTTCCGCATGAGGATAGAGCTGAGGCAGATAGGCCCCAGGGACGAGACCAAGATAACGAACGGGATGGCTATATGCGGGCGGCCCCTGTGCTGCGCCTCGTTTTTAACGGAGTTCCAGCCCGTCTCGGTAAAGATGGCAAAGGATCAGAACCTTTCGCTCAACCCCACAAAGATCTCCGGCATATGCGGGCGTTTGATGTGCTGCCTTAAATACGAGGAAGACACATACGAATACCTGAACAAAGACCTTCCGAACACCGGAGACATCGTGAAAACCCCCGACGGCACCGGCGAGGTTATGAGCGTGATGATACTGCGCCAGCAGGTTAAGGTCGCCGTGCGGCGCAAGCCCCAGGACGAGCCGGTGGTGTCCGTTTATCCCCTTTGCGATATAGAGCAGACCAAGTCGAAGAAAGAAGCGAAGGACGAAGCGAAGGAAACCCCGGTTCCGGCGGACGCGGTTGAATAACGGCGAGGATATTACAGACCTCGGGCGGGCCGGGTTGAGGGTTCTGCAAAAGAAGGCAGGCTACCGGTTCGGGATGGACGCGGTGCTGCTCGCGGCCTTCGCCCGGATTAAGCCGGGGTATAGCGTCGTTGATTTATGCGCGGGCTGCGGGGTGTTATCGTTTTTGATGTACGGTCGGCAGCCGCTGGGCTTATATACCGGGGTTGAAATACAGCAGGGCCTGGCCGAGATGGCAGCCCGGAGCGTTGTTATGAATAACCTTGAGGGACATATCAGCATTGTGCACGGCGATATCCGTGACAAAACCTTGCTGGAGGCGGGGCGTTATGACGCGGTTACCGCCAACCCGCCTTACTTGCCTGATTCTTCCGGCATTTCCGGCTCATCAGAGGAAAAAGCGCTGGCGCGGCATGAGATAGCTTGCGATATTGGCGGCGTCTGCGGCGCGGCGTTCCGGCTGCTCAAGGCGGGCGGGGTTTTTTTTATGGTTCATAGAACGGCGCGCCTTATTGATGTGCTGTGCGCCTTGCGGGAGAACCGGCTGGAGCCTAAGGTTCTGCGGTTTGTTCATTCTTTTAGGGAATCGCCGCCGAACCTTTTTTTGGTTGAGGCCAGGAAGAGCGCGGCTCCCGGGATGAAGCCGATACCGCCGCTGGTTATTTATGAGAGGCAAGGGGTTTATACCGAGGAAGTATCTGAGATTTATTACGGGGAGGGACAGCACATGCGTATTGGCGAGGTGTGCCTGCTGACGGATGACGTAATCCGGCTTGCGAACTTCTATAAAGCTGTTTTAAGCGTGGATAACGGCGGCGACGACCCAATACATCAGTTTATCCTGAGCGAGGAAACTACGCTGACCATCCATAACGACGGGGTCACGCGGAAGCGCGGTGATCAGAGCATATGCCTGGCTTTTACCGTCCCGGACGTCGACGCGCACTGCGAACGCTTGAAATCTATCGGGATTGAGATCGCCGAACCGCCGATAAACCAGCCCTGGGGAGCCAGGAATATGTCTGTCAGAGACCCCGATGGAAATTTGGTTACTTTTAGGCAATTACCGATATGAAAATAGTAGTTTTCCACGGAAGCCCCAGGAAGGGCAACACATACGCCGCGACAAGGATTTTCATGGATGAGCTTTCCAAATGCGGCGACAATCGGGTTACGGAGTTCTTCCTTCCAAAGGGCTTACCGGAATTCTGCGCCGGATGCCAGCTCTGCCTTTCCGGGCCGCATACGCGGTGTCCTCACGCGCAATATGTATACTGCTTGAGCAGTAAAAGACTCAGTGCGCGTGCGCACAGGAGGCTTTTACTAGCTCAAGCCCCCATACGACTTCCGCCTAAACAAGGCATTTATGCCTTGCGAATCCGAAGGATTCGAGTTTCACGAAGTGAAACTTTTAGGCGAGAAGGAGTATAACGCCTATTCTTGACGCTATATTGGCGGCGGACGCTCTCATTTTCACGACGCCGCATTACGGGGCCTGCGATATGAGCGGGGCGATGAAGAATCTCTTGGATCATCTGGACTTCTTGACGATGAGCGTCGCTCCCCGCGAAGCAATATTCCGTAAAAAGGCTTTTATCATCACTACCGGCTCGGGCTCCGCCGCCGCGATAAAGCCTATCCGGAGTTTCATCAAGAACTGGGGTATCAACCGGGTTTATTCATATGGAATAAGGATGTTCACGGATAAATGGGACAAGATGCCCGAAGCCAAGCGCAGCAAGCATGAAAAGGCCCTTCGCCGCGCCGCCCGCGCGTTTTATGCCGCCCCTGTAAAGCGGCCCTATATCCCCACTGTTTTCATGTACCATATGTTTAAGTTTGTGATTAAACGCTATATCGGCGAGGGAAACTATCCATATGAATATTGGAAAGATCGGGGATATTTTACAAAGAGGCCGTTCTAATAACAAGGAGGTCACTAATGCTCAATTCATTCCACTCAGACAACCGCAAAGCCCTATACGCCTGCCTGGAAGCGGGCGCAGTGGCTGTGATGTTCGCGGGCAGTCCCCCGCGCAAGACCAACGACGAGTATTATCCTTTCTTCGCGGATCGGGGATTCGTTTACGTTACGGGGATTGAGCAGGCGGATAGTATTCTGCTTAACAGATCCAAAGGGGAAACGCTGTACATACTGCCCAAAGACTTGATCGCCGAGCGCTGGAACGGGCGCAGGCTTGACGCCAGTCAAGCCGCGGATA
>JAISVU010000121.1 GCA_031271375.1 Clostridiales bacterium
GCCGAGGTGGACACCCAAGACGCGCACAGGACGCTTACTATCGGCGTCGCGGTTGTGTCCGGCGAGGCCGCCCACGCTAAAAACATGATCGAGGAGATAATCCGATTCAAGGAGGAGCATGCGGACGCCGAACTTACAGGGGTTGAGTGAATTCCATTTTTATGTTATACTGTTCTTACAAGCAAAAGACGAGGAGTGTTTTTATGGAAGCGTCAGCGCTGCGCGTAAATGAGGGAAAGAAGGCCGTCGTCAATGCCGGCGGCGAGAATTATAACTGTTTTGCGATAAAGACGAAGGTCGTGACCGACGCCGACAAGATGGACGATGTCGTCCGCGAGTACGCGAAGCCCTTGCTGGAGAACGGCGACACCCTCTTTATCAGCGAGAAGATGCTGGCCTGCACACAGGGCAGGGCCATCCGTATAAAGACCATCAAGCCGGGTTTCCTTGCAAGGCTCCTGAGCCGCTTTGTTATGAAGAGCCCGGCCGGGATAGGGCTTAGTATGCCGGAAACGATGCAGTGCGCGCTGGACGAATGCGGAGCGCCGCGCATCCTTTTAGCGGCTTTCGTCGGAGCCGTCGGGAAGCTGTTTCGCAAGAGGGGCTGGTTCTATAAAGTGGCTGGATACAAAGCCGCCTGTATCGACGGCCCTTGCTCTTATACGATACCGCCCTATAACGAATGCGTCGTTCTAGCCCCGAAAGACCCCGACGGAGCGGCTAAAGCGGCGTCGGACACGCTGGGCGGCGCGACCGTGCTGGTCGTCGACATCAACGACCTGGGGGGCAGCATCCTGGGCCGTTCACATCCCGTCGACGATAAACGCATCCTTGAGCTCCTTCGCCAAAACCCGCTGGGGCAGTCGTCCGAGTCCACGCCGATGGGAATTCTGAGGCCGATGAAGGAAATGGCGAGTTCGATAACGGGGGATTCGTAAGGCTTTTAAGTTTTCCTGACAATATATGTAGGGGCGGACTGTGTGTCAAGGCTTCTTAATATGCGTAGGGACGAACTGTGTTCGCCCGAACGATACACAGTTCGCCCCTGCATAAGCCCTAATCTAATATAAAGCTGACAACCCCTACACAAAAGGTATTTTCGGCGACCCCGGTATCAGCTTCGCGAATTCATTGTAGACTTTCGCGATTTTCTTTGCCTTTTCCACGCCATTACGCAGTTTTACGGTTTTCTTGTATAACTCCGAATTCTCGTCGGAAAAATCGTTGACGAACTCTTTAAACTTGCTGAAAAGCCCCTTTTTTTCCAACTCATCCCCAATTTCCTCTGCGGGAACCTCGTTATTCATCTTCTCTGTTTCTTCGACGGCGGACGCTATCTCGGATAAGAAATCCGCGTCTTCACCAAAGCCTTTATTCCGTAAACCGTCGGCGAGGCTATTCAAATCCCCTTGCAGATTTATGGAGCAGTTATGTAAAGCGATTTCCGTTGACTTGATACGCGAGTTAATAACCTTACTGTAAATTTCCGAATTAGTAACCGGGCCGAAGTTATTCATATCGCCCTGTACAACAAGGATATTATACGCCGCTCCTGTAGGGAAAAGATCAATGAGTTTTCTTATATCCGGCTGTAAAATACCAAGGTTTTCAGAGATTTGAGATGCTATCGTATTTTCGGGCAGGACATAAGCTCCCCGCAATTCTCTTTCCATTTCCTCCGGCATTAACACCTTATATTTCAGCTCTGGATTAATACCCTTATAGTCCTCAAAAATCCGCTTTAACGTTTCCCTCAAGCTGGATATGTATGCCGTTCTGTCCTCGCCGGTCACGTCCACTGCAATGCTGAGGCCGTCCTCCTTAATCAAGGCTTCGGCATTGCCATCCTTGAACCTAAGCGCCGCGCCCTTGCGCCACAGCAAATCTTCGTCATAGATATCCTTATATCTATTCACCATAACGCGGGCCGCTATATTGGGCGGCAAAGCCCTTTTGACAACAAAGTTCATAGTCAGGCTTTTATCGAAATCGAAAACAGGCAAATTGTCCGGCTTGTCCGACTTTAAAATACCCGGAACGAAGATATCGCCGCTGTCCTCAAAAAAGGCAAGCTCATATATCTTCATAATCTTGAATAAAAACGCTACCATCTCCCGAGGGTAACTGAAACGCTTATCCCCTTCCAGCATACGGACGCCCGTATCCGCATCGAGCCTATGTACGCCGTCGTTATGGCCTTTCCTGATGATCCGGTAAATCCCGTTTGTAATCCACTCGGGATTGAGGACGAGCGCGTCAAACTCGTCAATGTCTTCTTCACCGTACCATAAACAGATACCGAGATCATGCAAGTCCTTTAAAATGACCTTTATACGTTCGGGAGCGACATCGTTCTTCTGCGCAATAACTTTAAAATAATCCAGTGTGATATGAGCAGGAGGATTCGCTTCGGAGAACAGCGTTCTCAGCTCATTCTTGATTTTATATGCTTCTTTGGATATCGCCTGCCTGTTCCAGGACGGATTATTACGCACCCTATCCATCACCGTTTGGCGGAAGTTTTTTAAATCTGTTTTATCTTCTTCATCGCCGATGTTTACATGACGATAGTCAATAATCGAAGGATATTCCTCTTTCAGCGTTTTCTTCTCTATTTCCGTCCTGTACTCAGTTTTCTCGTTAATCAAGAACAGTATCTCCGGCGATTCCCCTCCGTGGATCCGTATCTGCTCCAACCAATAGCGGGGATCGTTATTAGTATCCTTACGCCCGTCGTAGACATAGATATACAGGCAGCGCGCCGACATAAAGCAGCGGTGCGCGGAATGGGTAATCGTCTGCCCCGCGAAATCCCATATATGCACGTTCGTGCCGCCGTCGCCGTTTTCGTCAGGCAGCCGCCACAATGAAACGTCCACCCCTTCCGTGCTGTCCTTCTTTGGATCCGGCATGGGCTCGTTGATGTCAACAAGTCTGCGCGCAAGGCTTGTCTTGCCCGCGCCGGCCTCGCCCAATATGATAATACGCGCCTCGTTAAGGCGTTCGAAATCATCTCCCAATCTTTCAAGGTAGCGGCCTACCTCCGCCGCGCCTTTTTCCTTTATTTCATCGGGGACGGAGAAAAGCCTGCGTTCCAGTTCCGACTGGTCAACCTTAAAATTATTGGTGAAGATATTTTCGTACAGCCTTGCCCAGTATCCGCATCCGACTGCGTTTAGGTCATCGATGAAGTTGTCCCAGGCTCTGCCATAAAGCCTTTCGTCGAATAGAGGAGTGTATGTTTCGGTATTCCTTATCCCTTCTAAATCTTCAACTAAAAGCTCAATAAAACTTTCGCTCGAAAAAAAAGTGTTTAAGCTTATGCTTGTGATCGTTCTGGAGGCTGCATATGTGGTGGCGGCAGCAGCAGCCAGGCAAGTGTTCTCTGCAGCAAAAATGGCAGTCTCAACAAGGATGTCGTCTAAAATTGCATAGGTTACAGTATTTAGGGTAGCATTGGCGGCGGCGTCGATAGCGGCGGCGGTAGCGGCGGCGGTAATGGCACTGGTATTTTTCCGTGCAGCAATAATGTCTTTAACAATAGTATTAGGCGAGCTTGTATATTTTCTAATATCAAGTGCATTAAATATCCCGTACAAATAGAATAACTTTGAATATTGCTTCCAATAAGGAAATCTCAGTTTTTCTGCGCTCAAAAAAGGAAGTGCCCGCATAGCGCAAAGCCACGCAAAATACACCCGTTGTTCATGGGATAACTTCTCCAGCTTTGTTTTTATTCTTTCCCGAAATTCGTCTCTCCCCATTGCTTTGCCGCTTTTCATTATGTCAGCCCCTTTCTCAAATCCTTATTCTCCCATATGTGTATAATACCACATTTTTCTACAAAAATAAACCGCGAAATATCAATTTCTTTAACCGCCCCCTTACATTGGTATTGTCAACAACTTTAGGTTCAAATCCAACATTGCGTATGTCATCCGTGTTCGCGCTTAACGCAAGCGAAGCGCCGCGCTTGCGCGAACTTGAAAGTTCAGGAAAATACAGACTTACACAGAAGTCCGGCAGCGTTTATTGCTATACCGATTAAATATTGCGTAGGGGCGAACTGTGTTCCAGGACGCATAGGCGAGCAGGACGAGTGTTTTTCGTCCGGCCAGCCGCCCGATATTGACAGATAGTGCAAGCCCCGAGCGAACACAGTTCGCCCCTACGAGCGCAATATTCAGTCGGGGGAGGGATAATCAGAACTTAAAATATCCTTGCGCACTTATCTCGAAAACATGTGAAAATATGCGAATATTTTGTAATTATATCCTATTCGGCGCGTCTATTAAGCCGCGCCATACAAGCGAAAGCAATAACTTACGTGGCTTTACCTCATATGTTTGTCATGTTCCCCCGCTAAATTCCCTTGACGAATCTAAATCGTTGTATTAAAATGGTATAACCACAGAGGACTTTGACGGAGGAGATTGCGTTGTCAATGCAGCTGAATGTTGAGCGGATGGATAAGCTGATGAAGCTGTCCAAGGAATGGGGTCAAAAG
>JAISVU010000200.1 GCA_031271375.1 Clostridiales bacterium
AGCGAAAACGAGGATTTCAAGGGCAGGCTGCTTATAGTCAAGGCGGGAGAGCTTCGCCCGGAGTACCGCTTTTCGGACAGCCAGCTTGTCGTATGCTCTCACGGGAACGGTGCGCGGCCCGGAGCGATAGGAACGTCCGTGTTTTGCAAAGAGCTATTGTCCGGCGCGAACGTATGCTATGGACGGCATCAGATTCAGGGCATAGCAGACCCCGCGAAACTGCCGGAATGGGCGCGGCAGCGCGTCGCGCAGCGTGATCCTCAGCAGCAGGAAAACGCGCTGGAAAAGAAACCCACGCTACAGGAAAAACTCGACAAGGCTAAGGAAAAGGCGAAGAAACAGGATAACGAGAAAAAGGACGAACGGGGGGAGAAAAAGAAAAAGCGCGGGATTATGGAGGTGGATTAATTGGCGGACGCTTCGCAGATTAAGGAATTGACGGCGAGGCTTGAACAAGGCGTAAAGGATATATTCGCAAGCGACAAATACGCCGAATACCTTGAAACAATGTCAAAATTCCACAAGTATTCTACGAGAAACACTTTGCTTATTCACTCCCAAATGGCCGAAGCATCCTACGTGGCCGGCTACGCCGCATGGAAAACGAAGTTTGGCCGCCAGGTCGTAAAAGGCGCGAAGTCCATCAAGATTTTCGCGCCCGCCGCCTTTACAAAGAGCGAGGAAAGGGAAGTCATAGACCCGGTTACACGCAGGCCGGTAATCGGCGAGGACGGCCTGCCGCTGATGGAATCCGTTGAAAAGCAAGTTGCGCGGTTCCGGGTTACGAGCGTGTTCGACGTTTCGCACACGGTCGGGAAGCCACTTCCCGCGCTTGTCCATGACATTACGGGCAATGTGGAACAGTATGAGGCGTTTATGGAAGCTATCAAGGCTGTCTCGCCTCTGCCTATAGTCTTTGAGCCTCTGCCCGACGACACGGACGGCCTGTGCCGCATGGGGGAGAAAATCGTTATCCGCGAGGGAATGAGCCAAGTGCAGACGGTTTGCGCCGCCGTGCATGAACTGGCTCACGCCGTTTATCATGACAGGGAATCCGTGCGGATAACCGGGGACGAAAAGGCCGTACCAAAAACCCGCCGCACGGAGGAGCTGGAGGCGGAATCTGCAGCCTATGTAACATTGAAGCATTTCGACATCGACACTTCCGAGAACAGTTTCAATTACGCGGCGGAATGGTCGCGGGACTTTGATATAAAAGTGCTTAACGATTCCCTTGACACAATCCGCAAAATGGCGGCGGAGCTTATTGACGCCATCGACGGCAAATTTCAGCAGATTGTCAAGGAGCGCGGCATTACGATTGGCGATAGCGTGCGTGAGGATGGTTCTTCCGAGCCGGAAGCGCAGGCCCCGGCTGTTCCCGGCGACAGTAAGGACGCGGGAAACGTATACGCCGCGTACTGTAACAAAATTTCCGAGGCGGCGGCGTTTGACGAGGCTTACGCCAACGCCGCTATGAACGCCGACGAGCAGAATGCCCGTACCGAGTGCGAGGCGGCTGTAAAGCGCGTGGTTATGGGATTGTTTACTGAATCCATGACTGAGCATAAAGAACTGTATCGTCAGTACACAGGAAACCCTGGTTTTAAGGCTAGACTGGAGGATTACGTTTTTTCAAAGACGTACCTTGAGCCGAAAACGGCGGAAAGGAACGCGCCGTTGAAGCCGGAGGAAACCGTGCCGCTGCCTGACATAAGCCCCTTACTCGCCAAGTATGAACGAAACGCCGCAGTCAGCAGCCCTCAGCGGGCAGGCACAGGCGTTCTTATGACGCCCTTGTTCATTGACGGCAATTTTAACCGTGAGAATAAGAAAATCCGCGTGACCGCCGAGGAGCCAATCGGCAAGTACCGTATTTACAGCCATGACGAGGGCGGCGATAAGTATTTGTATATCCTAGCGGCAAGCGGGCATATTGATCGCTTGTCAACGTATTTTCGCATGGTATGGGACGGCAAACAGCATAAATCGGTCGATTACCGCCCTTCCGAAGCGGAGATTGACGCCATTTTTGTAAAAGCCGCCGTAATATTTGAAAGTTCGCTGGCAAACCCGAAGGAATGGGCTATGTATCAATACGCGGCGGTTCTTGACCGCATTGGCGAGTGCGAGGCGCATAACGCTCCCGTCCGAGAACTGCGAGAGGAAGCAAGCCGTCTTGAACGCGAGGAAGCCGAACGGGAGCGTCAGGAAGAACAGCGGCAAAAGCGGGAGAAATTTGACGCCCGCGTCAATGAAATCGCCGAAGCCATAGAAAAAAGTGAAACTATCCGCGTTGACTATGACGAAAACGAGCATGACGGCAAGAACCCCGTCCTCGGCTTGTTTAAGCTGTACGGCGTGGAATTGCCGCTGAGGACGCAGGGCTGGGTAAACACGGGGCTGGCTGAAATTAACGGCGGCGGCTATAAGTATTTCAACGGAAAGCACAAGGGCGATTCAACGGCCTTCAACGGCTATCTGCGTAAACTCAGGGACGCGATAAAAGATACGCCGATTGAGCGAAAGCGGGAAAACGGCAGGCAGACGCCCGCAGAACCTGCCGAAAAGGAGACAGGCAGTATGGAGAGAAAACTTTTTGAAAGATTCACAGAACTTTTCCCCGGTTTTATGAATGGGGAATACAACAGTATGGAATTGAAATCCGAACACGCGAAGCCCCTCAATCTCGAATGGATTTTCGGCGACACGGTTTCCATCGCTCACACTTACGAATTGGATGGCAAACCCGCTTTCGAGCCTTATGTCATGCTGAACGTCAACAGCGCGGATAAAACCATGACCGCCAGCGCCATTGATATAAGCGAACCGCCAAGACATGATGTTGTCTTCAGCGAACACGGGCGGGCGGATTTGACAATGCAACGGAATATAAACACACTAACGCTGGGTTGGCTTGACCGGATAGAAAAACAGGGTTTTGTTCCCGTCCGGGGGACTTTTGATATAAACGGCGTGAATTTACCGTTCGCTTTCGGCTCTAACGGCGAACCAATCATGCCGGAACCTGACAAGCCGGAAAAGCAGTACAGCCTCGGTTACGGCTTCTTCGGCGACGGCATTACGGTCTGGAACCAAGCGGAGCAGAAGGATGGAGGTTACGCGGCCGTAGCGCATATCGCTCCCGACCGCAACGTGGCGTTTTATGACGGCGATATGCCCCACGGCATAAAAGAGCAGATTGACGCCGTGGCAAAATCCCCGGACACAAGGGCGTTCGGGTTTACAACCGCGCCGGAGAACGCGCCGCCGAGTATAGACGGTTCCGCCGCTCCCGCCAGCGTTTACGAAGCCGTAAAACGGGTATTGCCGGAAACGGCGGCTCCAAATGCGTCTATGCCTGATTTATGGCTTCCCGACCCGCAGACCTCAATCCAAGACCGCAATGATTACGGTTACACGGACGAAGCAATGCTGCCGCTGTCGAACGCTAAAGCGGCTGAATTGTTCAATTCAGGCCATTGCGTATACTTGCTATACCCTGACAATACCGAGGGAATGGCATTTGACCGGGAAGAAATACTTAACTTTGACGGATTGTGCGGCATAGAGCAAGAGGAGTGGATGCGTTCCCCGGAACGCGCCGCGATGATGGCGCTGGCAGCAAGAGCCGAGGACAGTCTTGAATCTGAGCTTCTCCACGGCGGGGGAAACCGCTTCGGTATTTACCAAGTGCGGAATGACATTGACGGTGCGCGGGATTTCCGTTTCGCGCCTTTGAGGGAGCTTGAAACCCTCGGACTTGCGGCGAACCGCGCCAATTACGAACTCGTCTACGCCGCGCCTTTCCCGGAACGGGTGGAGTTTCTTTCCGACCGTTACCCTGTACTTAATCGGATTTACAAGGATTTCAACGGCAATCAGCCTGCCGATTATACGGGGCGTTCCGTTTCCGTCAGCGACGTTATTGTTTTGAAGCATAACGGCGACATATCCTCGTTTTACGTTGACAGCGCGGAATTTAAGGAACTGGACGCCTTTATCGGCGACGAAACCCAATGGGCTGACGCGATAAAGCGGGAACAGGAGCGGGGCGTAACATCCCCCACAGCGCCGAAAGCGGAAGCCGGGGACGAAGCTACCTTGTCCCAAGTTGGGACAAGGCCGGAAGTATATACCGGCAAAACCGTGGCAGAGTTGGAATCGGACGCTAAAGCAGGTAAAGTTATATCGCTGACAGACCTCGCAAACGCCGCCAAAGCCGAAAACGGCAAGGGAACCGCGACGAAAGCCAAGCCTTCGCTTATGGCGCGGCTTGAGCAGGCAAAGAACAAGGCGGCGGCTCAGGGAGGCCAGAAACCCGCCCCGGAGCGCGGTAACGACAAGGAGGAGCGGACTTGAGAATAAAAAAAACTGTTTACACGCAATCCTTCGATACCGCGAGGGAAAAGGGGGAGCTTGAAAAATACCACGAAAGCAGGCGCATTAACGCCGACTGCGCGACGGCGGTTTATCAAAGCATTGCTGACAGCAATTACGCTCCCAACCATTATAACTTGGAAAGCGCCGTGAGAAAGGTTTTAGAACAGTACGGAGAAAAGCGGGTTTCGTGGGTTACAGCAAACACTATTCAATATGCCGTCACAGACGGGCGTTATTCAAGAACCAACAAAGAATGGGCGAAATGCTTCGATATACCGCAGTCACAGCGCGAGAGCTATCTTATCAGGTCGCATCCGTGCCTTGTTGACGGTTTTGCGGACGGAGTGCGTAAAGTATGCGCCGAGATTAAAAGAGAAGCCGCCCTTGCCCGTGCGGAAAAGCGGGGAAATCTCGGCGCTTCGCCGGTTCAAGCTAAACCCACGCTAGCGGAGAGGCTTGATGAAGGCAGGCGAAAAGCGGCGGCGCACGACACTCCCCATAATGAGTCTAAGTCAAAATACAAGGAGGCCAGAGAATGAATCAGGAAGTATTCACCGTAGAGGAAGAAAACCTTATTTGCATATTTGACACGGAAAGCCGCGCCGCGCTGATAGACGGCATCCGCGCGGCTATGCCGGACTTTGACGAGCATGAAATGACTGAACTTGCCGATAACGTCGTCATAAAGCTGGAAGGCATGACGGATGCCGATTTTTCCGCGCTCACGTTCTGCCCCGCCGACGACGGCGAAACGGAGGCGTAGCCTATGCAGACCAAACTTCAATATTACCAGTCCGTGTCCGAGCAGGCGGCGAAGGAAGCCACCGCGAAGGGCGGGAACTGGACAAGGTTCCTTGATACTGCCGCCAAGTTGTACAAGTATTCTTTCCCCGACCAATTACTGATTCACGCCCAGCGCCCGGACGCCACGGCCTGCGCCCCGCTCGAAATGTGGAACGAAACCTTCGGCCGCTGGGTGAGGCGCGGGTCAAAGGGCATCGCGCTTATTGACGATACTGGGAATTACCCCCGGCTTAAATATGTTTTCGACGTTGCTGACACCGAAGCGTCTGTTTCCAACGCCCGCCCCGTCCGGCTTTGGGAAATGCGGCAGGAACACCGGGAGCCGGTTTTGGAATACCTTTCGTCGGTTTACGACGGCGTGGGCGATACTCTGGCGGACAGCTTCCGCAGCATTGCGGCGCAGCTCGCAAACGAGTATTATGAGGACAACGCCCGCGAAATACGCCTCCGCGCCGAGGACAGCTACATCGGCGAACTTGACGATTTCATCCTCGGAGCTGCGTATAAAGAAGCGCTGGCCAGCAGCATAGCCTACACGCTGATGTCCCGCTGCGGCTTCGATACCGCCGATTACTTCGGCGACGGAGATTTTCAGCATATATTCAACTTCAACACGCCGGACATGGTATATGCCCTCGGCACAGCCGCAAGCGAGCTGTCCGAACAGGTTTTGCGGGACGTTGAACTCGTCATAAAGAAATATGAGCGGCAGCAGGCCGCAGAG
>JAISVU010000207.1 GCA_031271375.1 Clostridiales bacterium
GGCGTCATGGCGCAGACAAGGGAGCATATCCTGCTGGCCCGTCAGGTTGGCGTGCCGAGGATAGTCGTTTTCCTGAACAAATGCGACGTTGCCGACGAAGAGCTGCTTGAGCTGGTTGAAATGGAAATCCGCGAGGAGCTGGACAAGCAGGAGTTCCCCGGCGACGAGATTCCGATTATCCGCGGCTCGGCCCGCGAGGCCCTTGAAGACCCCAGCGGCAATTGGGGAGACACTGTGCTTGAGCTTATGAAAAACGTGGACGAATACGTCCCCGCCCCGGTTCGCGATAACGAAAAGCCCTTCCTTATGCCCGTCGAGGACGTCTTCACAATCACCGGTCGCGGCACCGTCGCCACGGGCAGGGTGGAACGCGGCCAGCTGAAGATTCAGGAAGAGATCGAGATCGTCGGCCTTACGCCCGAAAAGCGCAAGACCGTTGTCACCGGCATCGAGATGTTCAACAAGTCGCTGGACTACGCCCAAGCGGGCGACAATGCGGGCGTGCTGCTCCGCGGCGTTCAGCGTAAAGAGATTGAGCGCGGACAGGTTCTGGCAAAGCCCGGCACCGTCACGCCCCATACGGACTTCACAGCCCAGGTGTATGTGCTTACGAAAGAGGATGGCGGGCGCCACAAACCCTTCTTCAACAAGTACCGCCCCCAGTTCTATTTCAGAACCACCGACGTTACGGGCGAGATTACGCTCCCCGCGGATGTTGAGATGTGCAAGCCGGGCGACAACGTCCTGATGACCGTGAACCTCATCACCCCGATAGCGATGGAGCAGGGCCTCCGCTTCGCCATCCGCGAAGGCGGCAGAACCGTCGGAGCAGGCGCGGTCGTTGAAATTATTAAGTAAATCCACAACAGACGACGTATTGCCAGCCTATTTCTTTGAAATAGGCTGGTCGTTTATAAAATATTATTGACATTTATCCAGCTGTGGAACATAAATGTCAATATTTACGTATCCTCTTACATAGCACAGGCGCCGAGTATTTCGGCGCCCTTCGGGACACACTAAAACTAAAAATGTTCACGAAAGGATGATTAACAATGCAAAGAACGCGTAAATGGTCGAAAGCGGCAGCGTTGGCGCTTGCTTTCGTTATGACAATGGGGTTGACGCTGGGGTATACGGCGGAGAAAGCAAAAGCTGCCCCTGCCTTAACCATTCAACCAATAACAAATATGGGCTACGCAACGTCCGTTTTATTTACTTACACAGGCGACAGCATTAATATTTTAAACTATGTACAGTTCACAATAAGCGGCGGCTACGGCCCATATACTATATCCCCCACTTCAACCTCAGGCTATATTTACACCGGTACCTTTAATTTACCGTCTCTGCCTGCCGGGTATTACACGATCAGCGCGACCGCTTACAACCCCAGTGGACTATATATAACCCAAAGCGAACCAATAACTGTGACGGTTGGTATTAGCAGCGGCAATATAGGATTTAACCAGTACACTGTCAGCGCCCCGACGCTGTCTTCCACCGCCTCCTCATCCGACCCGGTGTTCACCGCGACGGTGAGCAACGTCAGCTACAGCAATAGCTACAATCCTCTGGTAGGGTTTGTATACTCGACCACCAATGTAAACCCGAGCACTTACACCGGCTCATACACAATACCTGCTAATTTTACGTTCAATTCAAACAACTACGGCGGGACTATTACCAGTTACGGCACCGCCAGCTACGCCAATTTCGTGAGCGGGCAGACCTATTATATATGGGCGTATTACATTGACTACAATACCTCCATACCGTCGTATTCCTCGTCCTCTCTCCGCTATGAACATCAGGCGGGAAGGCCTTCGGTTACTTTAGCGGGTGCCACGACGAACGGGGCCGGTTACGGCGAGATATACGCCACAGGGACTGTAACGAATATCGGAACAAGCACGGTAACGGACTACGGTTTTGTGGCCTCCAGCACAAACTCCGATCCCCGGATCGGCGCGACAAATACCTCTAAGCACCAGGTAACGGGCAGCATAACCTACCCTTCAAATTTCACCCTGAGCTTCACGCCGCAAACTACTAGCACCTCGACAAGCTCCTCCTTCTATGTCAGGGCTTATGCCACAAACGGCCAGGGTACAAACTACAGCAACGTAATGACGGTCACAGGTGTGCCGATAAACCAGCTTACTGTAAACCTCGGTACCCTTACCCCTGACGGTCCTACTAAAGTCAACGTGAACATATCTGTCTCCGGCGTCAGCGCGAGCCAGATATACGAGTGGGGCGTAGCGTGGTCGGAGACCAGCACCCAGCCTACGGCCTCGTCCAGCAACACTTACAAGACGGGCGTCACGCCTACCTCGACATTGACAACCACAGTGGCGATGGAAAACCTAAAGCCGAACACCAAGTACAACGTCCGTGCTTACGCAAGAACGCAGACCGGCTCTCTCATCTATAGCACAATGCAGTCTGTTACAACGCAGCTCTCTATGACGCTGACAAACTACGAGCCCGTACAGCTGGAATACAACCAGTTTACCCTAAGCGCATCGCTGGATGCCCAGGGAGCGGATAATCAAGTTGCCGAAAGGGGCTTTGTCTACTCGCGCACCAATCAACAGCCCACGGAAAAGGATACTATCGCAAGGTACGGCAGTTCGGGCAGCGGGTCGTTCAGCGTGGACGTCGGCTATCTGTCGCCCAACAGCACCTATTACTACCGCTCATACGTCAGGCTCGTTAGCGGGACGTATATGTACTCCAGCTCCGTAGGCACCTTTAAAACGACCCAGAATATGGTCCTCCTCGATATCTTCTACAAGGATGCAAACGGTTACGACGTGGGTTCGCAGATGCTGGACATCGCTATCGGCACGCGCATCACCTTCCGCAGCCTTAATATTCCCTCGGGATACCGCCTGCAGGATCAAGCCTGGGCATATAACGTCGTAGGAAACGATGCGATATCGGTATATGTTGTTTCGGAAGGCGGAACGTCCGCTCCCAACACGCCCCCTGCGGCGCCTGGCGCTCCAGGCACGCCTACAGGGCCCGCGCTGCCCTCCGGCCCCGAGTCGGTATATATGAACGGCATCGGCGGCGGGATGTTCGGGCCTAATGAACCGGGTACCGTGTTTGAGGTGGCTTCAATGCTCTATAACATCCTGGCCGACCCCTACGAAGTCTATTACTCGCCGATATACTACCCGGACGTGGATCCCAACTATCCGCAGACGCTTAATATCGTCAACTTCGTTACGGCGGCGGGATATATGAGCGGCAACGAAAACGGGCTCTTCCGGCCCAACGCGACTATTACCCGCGCCGAGGTGGCGATGGTCATATGCCACGTCAAAGGTCTCCTGTATTCCTGGAACGGTGTAATGCCCGCGCCGGGTGAGAGTTATTTCCCCGATGTCCCGCAAAACAGATGGGATACAAACTTCATCAACCTTGCTTACTGGGACGGCGTGTTCAGCGGATACCCAGACGGAACGTTCGGCCCCAACAGACCTGTAACGAAGGCCGAGCTCGCCAGCATCTTCGCCAAAGCGTTCAACCGCTCGCTAACGCCCTTCAGCGCCGTCGATTTCCTTGATGTTCCCAGCAACCACTGGGCCTACAACGCTATAATGAACGCCGCAATACCCCAATAAGAACCTGGAGCTTGGAACCTGGAGCCTGGATTTATCTGGGCTCCGGGTTGTTTTATGCCCGGGTTTAGGAGACGCAAACTAATGCAGTTTATATATTCGAAACAGGCCGTGAAAGTTTTAAATAGTTTGGACGGGCCAACAAAACTCAGGCTCCGCCGAGGCATAGAAAGTATTCCAAAGGGCGATATCCTCCCACTTAAAGGCAGTGACGGGGATTTTCGCTTACGGGTTGGCGATTGGCGCATATTGTTTACATATGAAGCCAGTGATATAGTAAGGATAAAAAAAATCGCCCCACGCGGCGAGGTATATAAGGGGTTATAGAATGTATACACCGCTGAGGAATCAACTTATAAAAATGATTGACTGTCTGCCGGAACAAGAGCATCAGCTGCTATTTGAGATAGTAAAACGCTTCATTCCAGACGATGTAGCAACCCCCGAAGATTTAGACGATATAAGAACAGCTGATGAAGAATTTGCCCGCGGAGAGTATATAAGGCATGAAGACATCGACTGGGACTAAGGAACATGCCCCTTCAACTACGCGCTTGCTCTACGGCACCGGCAACAGCGCGAAGCTGGCGGCAATGCGCGGGTATCTGCGCGGCCTCGGGCCGGGTTTCCGTATTACCGGGCCGGGCGAAGCGGGGATTATCCTGCCGGATGTCCCTGAGGACGGCATAACGCCGCTGGAAAATGCCCGAATAAAGGCTACGGAGTATTATAACGCTTTTCAAATGCCCGTATTCGCGACTGATTCTGGGCTTTACTTCGACGGTATCCCGGAAGAGCTCCAGCCCGGCGTCCGTGCCCGCAGAGTTGGCGGAAAGCGGCTTGACGACGCGGAAATGACCGATTACTATGCCGGGCTCGCGGCGCGCTTCGGCGGGCGGCTTGTGTGCAGATACATTAACGCCATCTGCTTTATTACGGAAACCGGCGTTTATGAACATATGAGCGAAGATATATCCGGCAAGCCCTTTATCATCTGCGACAAGCCTCATCACAAGCGCGTAGAGGGTTTCCCGCTGGACTGCCTATCACTGCGTATCGACACCGGGACGTATTATTATGACGATGAAAAGCTCGAAGAAGATATGATAGATTTGGAGATGAATAACGGATTCTGCCGCTTTTTCAAGGACGCGCTGAACCTTAACGTATGACGGAGATTTGGGACATATATGACGAAGAGAGACAACTGACGGGACGGAGCTGCCGCCGCGGAGAGACGTTTCTTCCGGGGGATTACCATCTCGCCGTAATAGCCTGGATACGCGACAGCGCGGACCGTTATTTATGCGCGAAGAGGGACGCCGCGAAGGAGTTCTATCCCGGCTTCTGGGAGAGCGCGGGCGGTGCGGTTCTGGCCGGTGAAGACAGCCTTACCGCCGTTCTGCGCGAAGTGCGGGAGGAATTGGGCGTTGCGCTTGAGCCGGAAAACGGGGAAATCTTCCGCTCATTCCGAAACGGAGACACATTTTTTGATATCTGGCTCTTCCGTCAGGATATTGACATCCGCGAAATAACGCTTCAAACCGGGGAGAACTGCGAAGTCAGGCGGTTTTATCCCGCCGAGATACGGGAAATGATTAAAACCCGGGCCTTTATGCCTGCCAATTACGCCGAGGATCTGTTTGCCTATGAGTGAACGGGATTTAAAACGATAGAAAAAAACGCTGGGCTATTCCTACGCGCCCGGCGCTTTCTGCTGTTACGAGCTTATAGATTCAAGGCCGCGCGACATCCGGGCCATTTATATCCATTCGGAATACTATGACGGGGGAGCGCTGGAACGCCGCTGTATTGAGGCATCCGTTCCCGTAGCGCGCGACGACAGGGCCTTCCGCGTCACCGGGCAAAAAGAGAACTGCCTTGCATTCGCGGTCTTTGACAAGTACACGCAGTCCCTTGAGCGGGACGCTCCCCATCTGTGCCTTGTGAACCCCGGCGACATGGGGAACCTGGGAACGATAATCCGCACTATGGCGGGATTCGGCGTCCGTTCGCTGGCCATAATAACCCCGGCGGCTGATCTGTTCGACCCCAAGACGATAAGGGCTTCGATGGGGGCCGTCTTCCGTATAAACGCGTCGTTATTCAATTCGTTTGAGGCGTACCGTGAAATGTTCCCTGACCATGCCTGCTTCCCGTTTATGACAGACGGCGAAACCATGCTGGAGCCGGAGGCATCGGAACGGCTCTCGGCCTATCCCTATACCCTTATCTTCGGTAACGAGGCCGCCGGGCTCGACACACGTTTTAAGGACTGCGGCATTGCCGTCAAAATCCCGCAGACCGGCCTTGTTGACTCGCTGAACCTCTCCGTATGCGCCGGGATTGGGTTATACTGCTTCACTTCACTTCAACGTCAATAGCGGGGCCTTTTTTATCACCGTTAGCGTTCTCCGCCGCCGCGGTAATGCTCTCCAGCTCTTTCGTCAATATATTAAGGCGGCGTTCGGCCTCGTCCAGCCGCTTTTCCGCCGCCGCAAGGGAATCCTGCGTCTTTTTATGGTTAAAGACCTCCATATGGAACATCTTTTCGTAGTTTCGTTCCTTTGCCGACATCTTGTTGTCGCGTTCGCCAAACAGGGAATTGCAAAGTTCCAGCGCGGCGTAAACCAAGAGCAGCGTCTGCGGAACGCCCTTCCCTTTCTTCTCGTTAAACTCGTCCACGATGTAGTTGATATAGTTCGCCATACGCAGTATGTAATCGGGGCCTTCTTCTGATGTAACTCTTACCGTCTCATTGCAAATCTTTACCGCTAACGAATTCTCAGCAACCTTGCTCTCGTCCATTTAAACGCCTCCCGTCACTTTAATTATATTTTATACCATACCGCTGTTTTTGTCAAAATAAAGTGTTATAATAAGGAGTAATATGTATACTTCATCCGCGAAACTCACATTCCATATCCCCCACGCGGCCTCGCTAAAAGACAAGCGCCAGGTTTGCCGCAGCGTTATCGACAAGACGCGCAGGCGCTTCAACGCCTCCGTCGCCGAGGTGGATACCCAAGACGCGCACAGGACGCTTACTATCGGCATCGCGGTGGTGTCCGGCGAGGCAGCCCACGCTAAAAACATGATCGAGGAGATAATCCGATTCATGGAGGAGCA
>JAISVU010000224.1 GCA_031271375.1 Clostridiales bacterium
TCGTCAATGCCCCTATCCGACATCCACTGGATTACGATCTCGGGGCCGTCGTTCTCATATATATTAACGGTGGCCGCGACAAGCTCCGATTCGATTGACTGTACATCAGCGGCGGCGAAGACCGCGTCAGCCACCATTGGGACATCCTCAGCAATGTATTCGGTGGACGACATAGCGTAAGGCACGGGCTCCGCGAGATCATAAGACATGCCGGCGGGCGTTTTATGGGCTCTGCTGCTTATGACCCGCACATGCCCGGCCTCATTATAGCCCATCACGTTAATCATCAGGAAAACCACGCCCAATGCCACAAGCCAGGCGACAATACCGCGCCGATCATACCTGCGACGACCGTAATACCTGGCGTCCGGCTTATACGGGTGATAAGGCGGCGGGAGCGAGGGCGGCGGCGCCGGTTTTGGATCGAAAGCTGCCGACGGCTTTGAGGGCGGAATTTGCCTTTCATCCGTGATATCTTTTTTTGCGGTTTCAAATGGAATTTCTTTGACGGCGGGCTTTTCCGTCTCCTTCTTCTCCGGTTCTCTCATATCTATTATATCGTTTTTGGGTTCGCCGTTATCGTACATGCCTGTAACCTCCCATGTTTTTATCATTGCTTTTAGTATATACGCAGTTTTACATAATTTGTTTACAAACATGCGGTTTTAAGATATAATCAGAAGCCTAGAAAAGAGGAATGAAGATGAAGGAAGATAAAAGCGTTATCCGCAACATAGCGCAGAACCGCAAAGCATACCACGATTATTATATAGAAGACACTTATCAGGCGGGGATTGAGCTGTCCGGCACGGAGGTCAAGTCTATGAGGGCCGGGCGCTGCAATTTTAAAGACAGCTATGTGGATGTGGAGGGCCGCCAGGCCTTTATCGTAAACATGCACATAAGCCCGTATGAGCAGGGCAATATCTTTAACCGCGACCCGCTACGCAAACGCAGGCTTTTGCTTAATCAGTGGGAAATAAACAAGCTCCACGGGGCCGTGACGCGCCAGGGATATACGGTGGTACCCACCAGGGCCTATTTTCAAGGGAGCTTAGTTAAAATCGATATAGCGCTGGCCAAAGGCAAGAAACTCTACGACAAACGCGAAGCCATCGCGGACAGAGACAGAAAACGGGAAGCGGAACAGGAGCTCAGAGACAGAACAAAGAATTAAGGCTCGCAAACCCGTTTCATTTAACCCCATCGGAGGCTATTTTCTTCGAGCTAAAGCTCACAAGAAAACCGCATGGCCTAAACCACGCGGTTTTCTTCAATCTCTGTTCCAGACGCCAGAATTTACTTTCTGTCGCTCTTTTTGTCCTTATCCACATTAACGTCTGTGCTGTACTCCGAGCTGCTATTTTTAGACCCGGATTTATTGTTGTTTCTGTCGCTAGGATTTGAACTGTAGCTTTTATCCTTTTCGCTCACGCAGATAACCTCCCTTCACAGTTGTTGTGTGGACTGGACAAATATTATACGCCTCTGCCAATCCCACGGTAATATTATGGTTTAATTTACAAAATATATGCGTTTAGATATTTCCATTTAATGGATCATATGCGATGTGTCTTCTTGACACATCGCGCAATTTACTATAGTATTGCTTCAAAGGAGGCTCTCAATTATGAAAAACATATCGCAAAGTATAATGTGCCTTTTACTGATCTTCGTTGTATCGGGGCTTGCGGGCTGTGTCAGCAGGCAGGAACCGGAGCCGCCGCCCGCCTTTATCCCCGAGGGCGCTTGGGACGCCTACGACGCGGTAATCAGCGGCGACTTCATAACTAAAGCAAACCAAGAAGTTGAACTGCCTTATGCCCCGCGAGCTGTAATGTTCTTTGAAGACGGGGTTATGGGCGAATATTCGGACGCAGGATTCCTAAACTGCTACAATTATACCTTCGACGAATCTGCCCAGCGCCTGAGCTTTTATCATGTGGGAGGGTCAGAGGCTGATTCCCTCGTTATCAATTTCTTTACCGAGGGCGGCCTGAAGGACGTGTTCTTTTATGAGTATAGCCAAAACGGCAGCGTTATGACCGGATGTTTTGCCCGGAACCTGACGAACGACGACCGATTCCGTTCCGATTTCGACACCTCGGGAATTTGGGCAATGATGGGCAGTGATTCCAGTACCGGCGAGGACGCGCTGATTTTTGATTACGCGCCGGATCACATTGTAATGGACAGTGAGAGTTATGTCTTATACCGCGCCGCCCGGGCGGTACTTGAGCATGAAAACAGCGCGGAAATCTTGGCGGCCCAAGAGCCGGAATCGGCGGACGATATACGCGCCACGGCGGATAAGGGCGTCGAATCCTTCCCATACGACTACTTTGAAAAGGTACTCACAGTTTTCCGCGATGACGGCGAAAAGGCCTATTATATCGATAAACTGGACGGAGAGTATCGCATATACTTTACCGAGCTCTACTGGGGCGGCATAGACGCCGGATACAAGGAATGGGGCGTCTTCACCCCAGGCGGTATGCTCTTCGACGCGGCGGATTATAAAGTATTGGAGCCTGTGAACGATGGGCTGGAAGAGGCGCTGGAACAGTTGATGCAGGATTTAACAGCCGCCAATTAAGATAAACAAAAACCTCGGATTGCTTAAAATTTGACATTAATGTGCAAAAAGCCTTGCGTTATATACTGGCATGTGATAGAATGCAGCTTGCCTAAATTATCCTGTGCTATACTCGTATCGCCGGAGAACAACCCCCCTCCGGCGATTTTTTGAAGACATGAGGTGAATAATGAAGAAAACACCTTATATCGCGGCAAGCATAACGATTATATTTTGGTCGTCCGCCTTTCCCGCTGTTAAGTATTGCCTGGATTACTACTCGCCCGAAGCTATAATGCTGCTTAGATTCCTGGTGGCGTCGGCGGTGCTGCTGGGCTATTGCGCCGCGAAACGGATATCGCCTCCCCGAAAAAGGGATTTACCGCTGTTTGCGGCGGCGGGTTTTGTCGGCTTGTTCCTTTATATGTGGGCCTTTAACACCGGAACCGGCATGGTTCCTTCCGGCGTCAGCGGTTTTATCATAGCCTCGGCGCCTGTATTCAGTTTGATTTTCTCCATCGTCTTCTTGAAGGAAAGGGCAGGCTTCTTTACATGGCTTGGGGTGATAATCAGCTTTACCGGGATTGCCGTCGTCGCTTCCACGCAAATAACGGAGCTGCAATTGAACGCCGGGGTTTGGTTGCTGCTGGGGGCCGCCGTTTGCACCAGCGCCTTTAACATTATTCAAAAACGTATATTGACGATATATACAGCGATACAATCTATCGCGTGGTCTGTGGCGTTCGCGGCGCTGTTTATGTGCGTGTTCATGCCAAAACTGATCCGCGAGCTTCCCGCCGCGCCGATAGCCGCCACCGGCGTTATAGTCTACCTGGGGATATTCCCCGCCGCGCTGGCGTACTTCCTCTGGGGCTACGCCCTCTCGAAAGCCGAAAAGACCATTCAGGTCACGAGCTTTTTATATCTGTCGCCGTTCCTTGCCTCAGTAATGGCTTTCCTGTGGCTGGGGGAAGAGATGCCGATACTCGGGCTGCTGGGCGGGGTGATAATCATCGCCGGTATGATTATCACATCACATAAGCATGAAAAGAAGTTAAATAGTGTTAAGACCGATAAATAGCATGTGGAAATTGACGGCAAAAAATTATAGAATAGAATATAGTAATAACTAAAGTAACCGCTGATTTAATCAAAAGCTCGCGAAAAATTTAGCTATCAGCGGCCGCGCCAGCGCTTCTAGAGGAACCGGATGAAGTGTCCGGACGCGAACGAAGTGAGCGGTTTTCGCG
>JAISVU010000248.1 GCA_031271375.1 Clostridiales bacterium
ACCGAGGTAACGCCTACCCTGCGACAGTGCGGCTACGCCCGTCGTGCCGGAGCCGAAGAAAGGGTCCAGCACGACGCCGCCCTCGGGGCAGCCCGCCGCGATACAGGGCCTGACAAGGGCCTCCGGGAAAGCGGCAAAGAAAGCGCCGCGGTAGTTGCTGGTGCCGACGCTCCATATATCGCGGCCGCGACGCATAGACGGAAGCTCCGACGCCGAAACGAGAAATGAGCGGTTAATGGACTGCGAAGTCTGGCCCGGAGCGCCGTCAGTATACTTATTCGGATAAAGGCCGCGGTTTCTCCGCTTTTCCGTGCTGCTCCTGACAGGCTCCATCAACGCGGTATAGTCAAAGTGATACCGGCTTGACTTTGCCAAGAGAAAAAGATGCTCATAAGTATTGCCCGGCCTGTCAGTCACCGAATTGGGCATGGCGTTAGTCTTGTGCCAGATTATGTCGGAGCGGAAAGCCCAGCCGTCAGCCCGCAGGGCAAACGCCAGCGCCCAAGGCACCCCGATTAAGTCCTTGGGCTTACAGCCTGTTAATCCCTTTGCGGAATGCGCGTAGCTGTCTCCGATATTGATCCACAGCGTCCCGTCGTCGCGCAGCACCCGCCGAAGCTCGCGGAACACCTCACACAACCGGGCAATATATGCTTCCAATGACCGTTCAAGACCAATTTGGCCGTCCACGCCGTAATCCCGCAGCCCGAAATAGGGCGGCGATGTGACGCAACAGTGGACGCTGCAATCCGGCAGGGTTCGCAGAACGGCGAGTGCATCACCCTGTATTATACGGTTCGTTTCCATAGATTAGCGCTCCGAGCCGTGCGGTTTGCTTTTAACAGAGGCCGGGGTTTCGCGGCGTTCCCGGTTCTGCAGCCGCCATACCCCGGCAATCCGCTCCAACACAGAGGGCTTCCCTGCCGGAACAGGGAAGCCAGTACGCGCCTTTGCGTCATTTGGCATCGGCACGGACATTATCCTCCCCTGATGGCAACGCCGTTCGGATTCCGGCATATTTATAAACGCATCCAGCGTGTATATAGGAATATGAAGCCGCTCCGCCATATCTATCTCCCGCGCCATACCTTCCGAGATACCCTTCCCGCATACGACCAGGACGCGGCACTGCGAGAGCAGCGCGGCGCCCATTTCCATGCCGGCCTCCCGTTCACGCGGGATGTTTTCGTTTAAGAATTGCGGAAACAGCAAATGCGGTGCCAGGGGAATATATCCCGTCTCTAATACCTGACGGCTGTAGCCTCGCGCCCGTTCCGCATTGGATCGCATATCTCCCCGGAACGGGGAACAGATGTAGGCAAAAGGTTTGTCACCCACAAAATTCCTCCTCATAGTAAAAGTCGCCGCTGATGGCGGCTAGGCAGATAATTCATGTTCACAGGTCAACGCTCCGGTCCGTCCGGTTTTGATTTTCCGGATGCCGATGTCTCCCGACCTTCGCGCTTTGCCTGCCGTTGTGCCTCACGCGCCTCGGCAATTTGGGCAACCACAGAGGGCTTTTCCACTTTTAACGGTGACTCCGGCTCAAGCGATGGTTCCGGCTGTGTCTGCTCATCTATGCGATATTCACGGGGGATATCATCCGGTCCCTTGTATACAGTTTCGCAAGCATCCTCGAACTCGATAAGATAGTCGAACGGGACGAACTCACCGACGTCCGCAAGCTCCAAATTTACCAACCCGTAGCTGTCAATGTCCGCCAGACTCTCCAACAGCCTGATATATTTTGCCAAAGCCTGAGATGACGGATCCGGGGACCGCTCAACCCCGCTTAAGGCGACGGCAAACTTGTCACGCTTTATGTCGAGCAGCATATCGCCGTATTCACCGGGGCTGTTAATTCTCAGGAACTTGAAGCAACCGAGGTTTTCCGTCAGGTTAATCATTTCAGGAAGGCTGCCGCAGTAACGCTCCTCGGCGATTATAGCGGCAAAAAGCTTGCGCTCGGGCTCGCTCATTTTGCCAATTTTGACGGCGAGGTAATTCATTTCGTTAATATCAACGAGCTTCGGTATCACGTTTTCAAGATTCGGGATGACGCTTCCAAGCCCGTCGACAAAGAAAATCCTTCCTTGCGCGCCGTTAATCCCGGCCTTGCGCAGGGTCTCTGTGATGGTTTCCCGATCCGCAGGATGATCTATCGTGTTGACGGGAATTTGCTTCCCGGAGCCGGTATAGTCATAGTTTACCCTGATAATCGTCTCGCGTTCGGGAGCGGCGGCCCTCCGTTCCCCTTCAACGACGCCGAGATTGTTCACCAAATAATCGCTTAGCCAAGTGCCGCCAAAGGTCTCGTGGGTTTTGATGCGCCAAATCGCCAGCTTGCCGATGTACAGCTTCACATCCTCCATGCTGAAAAGCATGTTCGTATGCCCGTCGTGTTCGAATACGGATACGTCCTTGAAGACGTCGCCGTCCCGCAGAATGCCTTCCTTCGTGAGCATTTTGTTTACTCCGTCTACCCACTCCTGCGGGTCGCCGCCGCAGCCCTGGAGGATAAGCCCCTCGGTTTCGGTCAGTTTCTTTACGTCCTCAGCTGATATATGCTTCATGAAATGCCTCCCAAATAAAGTTAAGCCACCGTCTGTACAAGGCGGCAGCTGCGGTAGTATAATGGAACGCGGGAACCCCAAATATTGTTAAGGATGTGCTGTAAATGAATCCTGGGCAAAAAATGTTTAACGACTTCTTTGTTGAACGTGCGCTAGATGACAGGAAAGCCGAGGCGCAGGAGCTGTTAAACGAATGCTTTGCGAAACAGGACGCCGGCGCGTTTGACAGAAATTATTTTGCGGAAATAAAGCCAAAGTTCTTCGCCATCGTAAAGCCGGAGGCCGTGGATGAGCTTACCGCCGCGATGGACAATTTCGCGTCGAGACTGTAGGGATTTGATGGATTATTATGTCACAAGCGCGATAATCGGCACAGCGACGCTATGTATCCCGTTGCTGGTTATGCTGGCGAGTTACTATTTCACCCTTCGAAAAATCGGTCGCACAGACGCCGCCGCTTTCAAAACGCCCCATATCGTCGCCGCTTGTGTATTTTGCATCAGCCTTATCCCTGTTCTTTCCGTGACGAGCATACCGGATTTCACGAGGTTTACCCTGAATGTAGATGTAAACCTTATTCCTTTTTACAACGCGCATTTGAATATCGAGCAATACTTGATGAACATCGCCCTGTTTATCCCTTTCGGCTTCCTCCTG
>JAISVU010000322.1 GCA_031271375.1 Clostridiales bacterium
TTATTAAGTTAAAACAACAAAATATACCGATTTTGCCATAAATTTTTACTTTTGCCTATATATAATAAAAATTTGAAAAACCCTTGACAGTACAGCTCTAAGAATTTATTTTTGGTGACAAAAATGCACAATGTAGCGGGTTTGTCTACATCCGAGGCTCAAAAATCTTCTGATATGTTCCTCAAATGCCGCTATATGGATGAGCTTACAGGCGGAAAAGGCGTCATTTCGCTACAGGAACCCCCGTGACTAATTCAATGACAGAGTTATATACCGTCCAGCGTTATTTACAGTATGATTCCTTAATTAACGCCAACCTCCAGCATTTCGATTCTTGGGCTTCTACCTTTGGCGATACCACAACATCGGTAGAACTAGCGCCGGAAGGTACAGGATACAGGGCAAGGACGCGCTTTTCACAGTTTCAAAATCTGCCGGAACTGATGGGAATGTTCGGCGAGGTTGCAGACATTAAAACTGCCGACACGCTGGATTTGCCCCGACCGAAAGCCAATTTTCACACGGTTGTTGTAAAACCCACGGAAATTCAAAAGGAGATGGTTAAGGAATTATCAAAACGCGCAAAGGATATACATGATAAAAAAGTAGACTCAACAGTGGATAATATGCTGAAGGTCACGTCGGATGGTCGTAAAATCGGGCTTGATCAGCGTTTGATTAACCCGATGCTGCCCGACGACCCAGGCAGTAAGGTAAATGCCTGTATGGAAAATATCCACCGAATTTGGGAGGAAACAGCGGAAAACCGGCTTACCCAGCTTTGCTTTTGCGATTTTTCCACACCCAACAGCGACGGAAGATTCAATGTGTATGACGATATTAGGGATAAACTGATTGCAAAAGGCATACCTGAAAGCGAGCTGGCTTTTATACATGAAGCCAATACGGAAGCCCAGAAGAAAGAGCTTTTCGCCAAGGTTCGGAGCGGTAATGTGCGCGTTTTGTTCGGTTCAACATTCAAGTGCGGGGCCGGGACCAACGTCCAAGACCGGCTTGTGGCCTTGCATGACCTTGATTGCCCCTGGCGCCCCGCTGACCTGGAGCAAAGAGCCGGGAGAATAGTCCGGCAGGGTAACATGAATCCTGAAGTTGATATATTTAGGTACTGCACAGAATCGACTTTTGATTCATACCTCTTCCAAACTGTAGAGAAAAAACAGCAGTTTATATCACAAATAATGACCTCAAAATCCCCTGTCCGCTCCTGTGAGGACGTAGACGAGCAGGCTCTCTCCTACGCCGAAATCAAGGCTTTGTGCGCCGGAAACCCTCTTATTAAGGAAAAGATGCAGCTTGACATTGATGTCGCTAAATTAAAACTGCTTCAGTCCGAACACAGAAACCAACAATACGGGCTGCAAGATAACCTGATGACGCATTTCCCAAAGCAAATCGAAACTCATAAGGGATACATTGAGGGATTCAAAGCCGATATATCACGTCTGGAAACCAACACACACAAGACGGAGGAAGGCATATCTCCGATGACAATAGGCGGCAAAACTTACACTGACCGCGGCGAAGCCGGGGCCGCGCTCTTGGAAGCCTGTAAATCCATCACCACCACGGAAGCGGCCAAAATTGGCAAATACCGAGGTTTTGATATACTCATTTCATTCAATACACTCCACCAGCGGTTTGACTGCGATTTAAAGGGCAGCATGACACACTCGGCGGAACTCGGCACAGACAGCTTCGGCAATATAACCCGTATCAATAATGCTTTCGATAAAATCCCACAACGGCTCAGGTCGGTAGAGGCGAAGCTCCAGACCTTGAACGAACAGGTTGTGAACGCCCAGGCCGAGCTTGAGAAACCTTTCCCGCTGGAAGCGGAGCTGTCCGAGAAATCGGCGCGGCTGGCGGAACTGGACGCCGAGTTGAATGTTGACGACAACGCCGGCACGGAAGAACGGGAAGGGGACGTGAAACTGCCGGAACACATGGCGGAAGCTGAGACATCGGCCGCGAAAACAGATCCGTTCTATAATGCTCAGCCAGTGGAGGCAATTCCAAAGCATAAGCCTTCCCTTCTTGAATCCCTGGAAAGAGGCGCGGAGAAAAGCCGCGCCCTGTTCGGTGGCGTTACGGAAAAATCAAAACAAGAAGTAATCATCTGATTCAAAAGCTGTGGCAAAATCTGAAATATGGTTTTGCTACAGCTTAATTAACAAGCTAACTTTCCTGTAAACCTCCTTCTTGCTAATTTTTGAGTACATCATGAAATATTGCTGACAAAACTTCGATAGACAAACACCGGTAGCCGTGATAAAATATCGCTAACTTTTAGAGTGAATCTATAAAATAGGAGTAGCGGTTAGTATTATCGCCGAATGCTACAAAGGCGGCAAATGACAAATTACATAGAAAAGGAGATTTTATGCTGACACCGTACCTTATTTTTCATGGAGAATGTAAAGAAGCTTTAGATTTTTACAGGGAAGTTTTCCCTTGCGGAGAACCCAAAATAATGCCTTATGGTGATTATATGCCGGAAGGCTCAAGGACGCCGACGGAACTGCTGCGCTCATGGATTATGCACGCTGAGATGACTATATGCGGAACTAATGTCTGGTTTGCTGACGAGGCCGACGCCGTTGACACAGGAAATAACGTCAGAATATCGGCAACCGTCGTAAGCGGCAAAGACGCGGAAGGGATTTTTGGTACGCTTTGCGTAGGCGGCAAAGTTACGCTACCGCCCACGGAAACATTCTACAGCGTGTTCCACTCCGCCGTGATAGATAAATTCGGCGTACATTGGAACATAGTCGCGGAAGAATCTCCTAATATTGGCATGAGGACAAACGGACCACATGACTAAAAAGCACACCGCCTCGCGCCGTATTGTAATCGCCATGTTCGTTCTATATGTATTAGCAATGTTGTTTTTACTCGTAATTCCCAACAACTATCGCGGCCATAACGTGCTGGTTGGCGGTTTTACATGGGAGCGATGGCTGGCGTACATTACCCGCGCCTTCAATCTCGTACCGTTCAAAGGGCTTGCGGGTCAGATACGCTCTATCATTGCCGGAGAAGATACGGTCAGGAACATAGTATACATGGCTGGCAACTTAGGAGGCTTCGCACCTTTGGGATTCTTCTTGCCCGCGCTTTTCGCTAAAGGCCGTAAATTTAAGGCGTTTCTTCTAACGGTTTTGATAACCGTGATAGCACTGGAACTTATGCAGTTAATAACGATGCGGGGTTCATTTGATATTGATGATGTCATATTGAACACCGGCGGAGTCTACTTGGGATTTTTGCTCTTTAGAAAAGCAAAAATCCCAAGTAGGCTCCAATAGATAGCGAGAGGAACTAAAAAGAATACCTTCTCGCGCCGTATTGTAATCGCCATGTTCGGCGGCAACGCGGAAAATGCAAGACCGGAAGTATTGATTTGACGAGGGGCTGTTGCCAGACCGATAAAGGTCGGCGGCAGCCTCTCTTTTTCATACCGACTAATTGTCAAAATCCAGCAGCTTATGCGCCGGAATTTGAAAAACGTCCGCCATAGCGAACAGGACTTTCAAAGACGGGGACATGGCCGGCGACTGTCTTTCTATCTGCGACATATATTTAGGATTGATTTTCACCCGTTCCGCAAGCTGCGCCTGGGTTAAGCGGTTCAGTTTGCGGTAATAGGCTATGTTGAGTCCCAGCTTGATAAACCGCTCATCGCGGGGCTTCTGAGCTTCTGACAAATTTATCCCTCCCACATAATTCTAAATGCTTGCGTACCCGCTGTAAACATGGTATATTATAGACTATTCTATATTATATACAGAATATAGAATATCACACCAAGAAACGAGGAGGATTGTTATGACGAAGCAGCAAAGCACGGGGGTTGGAGCGCGTCTCAGGGAGGCGCGGCGCGCGCGAAACTTAACGGCGGTAAAGCTGGCGGAGGCTCTTGGCATTTCGATGTCATACATCGGCCTACTGGAGCGCGGAGAGCGGACGCCTAGCCTGTCTCTGGCAATGAAAATCTGCAAGCATTTAGGCGTTTCCTTTGACTACCTGATGTTTGGCAATTTTTCGGATAACAGCGGAGGCAAGACGGATATAACCGTAAGCGCCGATGAAATCAAGGAATTTTATCCTGATGAGGGATGGCTGAGCGCCGATAAGGAAACCGCTTTCGGCCTCGCTGTTGGCAACGCGATGAAGGTATATCGCTTTGATGACGAAGCTCTGTCGTTTATCTACGCCGCGATAAACTATATCGCGTGGCGGGTTGAAACAAGCAAAATAGAATAATTGGGCCTTGCGTTATATCTATTAAGCGCGCTATTATTGATGTGCGCTGACCTGGGAGGTGAACACATGACGCGTAAAGTCCATAAAGAAACGGCGTATCGCCTAGCAAAGCTCACGCCGCTTCTCGCAAACACGGACGCCAAAAGGCGCGCCGCGTAAATATAATAGCATATGCGGCGGCTCCTTTCAAGGCCCGTGAATCAATTTAGAAAGGGATGCCACTATGGACAATTTACTCGAAAACCTGAGCGACTTCTTGAAGGAGTGCATTAACGACGCTTCAAGCTCCTTGTACTTGGATGAGCGTTACATTGAGAGCAGGGACAGGCGGGACGAACTGCTCCGGCAGCTTGAATCCGCAATAGGCCCGGAAAACACGGCGCTTCTTACGCGGTATACTGAAACGCTCACGGTTATTCACGGCATGGACAGTTACACAATCTTCCTGTGCGGCTTAACGCTGATAGGAAAGATTAAGCGGTTCTTTGAAGCCGCTACACCGGAGTATCGGGCGTTTATGGAAAAGTTTGTTTGCTGATTTTTATGCTATATGATCATTAGCGAGTCTATCAAGAATGGACAGGCATAACTGGGCTTGCCCATTCTTAATTTTTAAAAATGATAGCATATGGAGGATGGTAGTATTCCAAACTTAAAAAGAAACATTTTGTTGAACTTCCGTGTATCAGAGCAAGAGCGGGACTTGATTTCAGAGAAAATGACGGCAGCTGGTATCAACAATAAGGAAGCATATCTGCGAAAGATGGTTCTCGACGGATACATCGTCCGTCTAGACATTTCGCCGGTAAAAGAAATGACGTGCCTGCTGTCCAACTCAACCAATAACCTAAATCAGATCGCCCGCCGTGCCAATGAAACCCGAAGCGTTTACGAGAGCGACATTCGGGATTTGCAGGCCAACTATGAGAAGCTGTGGGAGCAGGCCGCAGAGATTTTACAGGCATTGGCGGCAATCAAAAAATAACCGTAAGGAGGGCCATTTATAGCCACAACACGCATGTTCGCTTTGCATGTCAACAAAGGCAAAACCATTGCGGGTACAATTTCGGTACGGACAGATTACGCCGCCGATCCCGGCAAAACCCGCGGCGGCGAATTAGTCACCGGGTACGAGTGCGATCCGCACACGGCTGACATTGAGTTTCTTCTATCCAAGCAGCAGTATCTTGATATAACCGGGCGCGACCAGGGCAGGCATAATGTACTGGCCTATCATATCAGGCAATCCTTCAAACCCGGTGAGATTGCCCCGGAGGCTGCCAACAGATTAGGCCGTGAGCTGGCTCTGCGATTTACGCGGGGCCGACACGCTTTCATCGTGGCAACCCATATAGATAAACACCATATCCATAATCATATAATCTTCAATTCCGTTAATATTGACTGCGACGGGAAATTCCGGGATTTCAAACAGTCCGGGCGGGCTGTCCGGCGCATTTCCGATCAGATATGCCTTGAAAACGGCTTGTCCATTATCGAAAACGCCAGCCCTTCCCACGGGCATTACGGAGCGCCGCCGGGAATCGACAAGGAACCTACTTTGCGGCAGAGACTGGAGCAGGCTATTGACGCAGCCCTAGCTGAAAAGCCAAGCGGCTTCGACGGGTTTTTGAAACTGATGGGAGCCGCCGGGTATGAAGTAAAACGCGGAAAGCACACATCATTCAAAGGAAGCGGAAGTAAAGGATTCATCCGTCCGAGTTCATTGGGTAATGATTATACCGAGGATGCCATTAGAGAGCGGATCGCGGACGCTCGCACAGTCCCGCCGAAGGAAAAACCGGCTCCTGCCCTCAATCCGCAAACGGACAATCTGCTCATGCAGATACAGCGGTGCGTAAAGCCGAAAGGCTCTCCCGGCTACGACCGCTGGGCTGCGATTTTCAACTTGAAGCAGATAGCGAAAACCTTCAGCTTCCTACAAGAAAATAATCTGCTGGATTATGATAAGCTGGCGGAAAAGGCGCAGCAGGCAAAAGACGGTTTTAACGCCGCCAGCACCCGGATAAAAGCCATAGACGTGAGGCTCCCGGAAATATCTTCATTGCAAAAACATATCGGAGTCTACGGAAAAACCAAAGAGATTTATGCTGAGTATCGTAAATCCGGCAAGTCTAAAAAGTTCTATGCCACTCACGAACATGACATAGAATTAAACAAAGCTGCCAAGAGAGCCTTCGACGCTTTGGGGCTGGAGAAGCTCCCGTCCATTAAGACACTCCAAACGGAATACGCTTCCCTGCTTTCCGAGAAAAAAGCTCTTTATGGGAAGTACAAAGAAGCCAGACAATACATGCAGGATATTTTGACGGTTCAGCAAAATGCACGGGAATTACTGGGGTACTCAGAAACGGAAAAACCGCAGCAAACTGAGAGGATTTAAAGTGAATCTTTCTAATTTACTTTTAAGGTTTTCATCATTCTTCACGCCGCAGGCGTGACAGTAGACGCGGAGCGGCTTAAAACCGACCGCGCCAGCGGGAGGCCTGGGGGCTCGGGGACGCTTCCCCGACAAGCTGAGTTTTCGCCAAAATTTCCGACAGGAAATCGGCGAAAACGTGCCTAATGCTTGCATTAGGCCCAGCTTGCCCACGACTCTAACAAAGCCTAATTGCCGACCGAGAACAACACAATTATAAATTCTTAGCAAATGCGATTTGACGTTTATCAGTACAACGACTATAATTATTGTAGTTCTACCGAGTGTGAATGTTCAAATAAAACTAACCGCCGGGTCATCAAATCACATAACAGCAAAGGAGGCGCCAACACATGATTAAACCTGCGTCTGACACTTTATATTTTTCTGACAAACTTCAATTCAAGCTAGGCGGGTTAACCCATTATCCTCTGACCGTCGTGGAAGCTCCGTCAGGCTTCGGAAAAACGACAGCCGTACAGGAATATTTGAGACGGAGCCGACCTGACGCTGTGCAGATTTGGTATACCTGCCTGGGCGAAGCGGCGGTAAAAGCATGGAACGGTATTTGCGGCTTGTTCCGGCGAATCGACCCCGATGTGGCCGGCGCCATGAGGGACTTGGAATTTCCAACCAGCGATACTTTAGGGGACTTGGCCGCCCTGTTGCGTGAAGTGTGGTGCGAAGCAGAGACCTATCTTATGATTGACAATTATCAGCTTGTGAGTAACGACATACCCCGGCAGTTGATGAACGCTTTTTCCGTTCATGGCAATCCTAAGCTGCATATCGTGTTTATCACGCAACAGCTAAAGGACGGTCACCAAAGCACCGTCCATCACGCGAATATCTGTTATATAGATTCTGACGATTTGCTTTTTGACCGGGAAAGCACGGATAAATACTTTCGCTCGACAGGCATACGCCTTTCGGAGAGTGACCTTAGCGACGTTTATGAAAATACCGAAGGATGGGTAGCGGCCATACGGCTGCAAAGACAAAGCTACAAGGAAACGGGGGCGTTTCAGCGCACAAAGGATATTGAGCAGCTCATAAAAACAGCGATCTGGAACCGGCTGACCGGGACGGAAAAAGACTTTCTGCTATCAGTATCTGTTTTGGACGGCTTCACAACCAAGCAAGCCCAAATTATGCTGGACTCAGAAAGTATACCCGATAGCATACTGAGCTTGTTGGAAAGGAACGCTCTTATTCGTTATTCTCCTGAAAAAGACCTCTACATAATCCACGCAATTTTTCAAGATTATTTGCGTAACTTGTTTTATAACCTTCAAACCGAGACTTTCCAGGCTCTTATGCTGCGCCGCGCGGGAGCGGCTTGCGCGTCCGTCGGCGAATACTATACCGCCGCTAAGTTTTACCGCCGTAACGAGGATTTTGAGTCGATACTGTCGCTGCCTATCAACAGCGTGTATCTGACGAGCCAAAAAGAAAGAAATTTGATGGAGTTCTTGACCGATATAGTGGACACATGCCCGGACGCTACACTGCGCCGGTATCCAATGGTAATCATGGCTTTTGCGTTCCAATTTTTTAAGGGCGGGTTGTACGTGCCTTTCGGAAAGCTGTGCGGAATTATAGGGTCTGTTCTTGCTGACCCCGGCGATTTGCCTAAAGACATCCTTAGAAAAATCACGGGCGAATTTGCTCTGCTTACGTCTTTTAAGGAGTACAATGATATACAAAAGATGAGCGAGGGTCATAAAAAGGCGCTGGCTTGTCTTGACGGGCCGAGCACATTCTTTATCCGCGCCGGGCAGTGGACGTTTATGAATGTTTCTGTCGTTAATATGTTCTGGAGCAAAACGGGAGAATTGGAAAACGAGCTTGCGGCGATGGACGAATGTATGCCAATATATGTCAAGCTGACGGAAGGCCACGGCGCAAGCGCCGAGTTTGTTATGCGGGCGGAGGCCATGCTTATGCGCGGCGCTGACTCAGAAGCTGAGGCATTGTGCTACAAGGCGCTGTACATCGGGCGAAGCTGGCAGCAAGCGTCGCTTTGTATATGCGCCGAGCTTATCCTTGCCCGGATTGCCATGCTGCGGGGCGATGGGAATAATTATCGTATGGTATTAGGCGATTTACGCAGACCGGCGGATTCCCTGCACGGAAATGTTATTCTGCGCATGACCGAGCTTTGCGATACGGCGCTGTCGCTGACTCTTGGCGGCGCGGAAAAAGCGACCGAATGGCTACGCGATTTGGAGAGTATAAACAAAATTCTCGAAACACCTGCTATACCCTTTGGACATATCATTTACGGCAAGATTCTTTTGCGGGAAAAACGCTACAACGAGCTGTTCGGCCTATCCGATATGATGATGGGCATGGCGGCGCGGCTTAATTATCTGCTGCCGCAGGTCTATCATCTGCTATACCTTGCCATCGCCAAAAACGCGCGCGGCATGACTGAGGAGGCGCGGGCAGATTTAATAAAAGCCCTTTCCATCGCCTTGCCCGATAAAGTATATCTCCCCTTTGCGGAGCAGGGGGCGGAGCTTTTGCCCTTGCTGGAAGCGGTTAGATTGACGGTTGACAACCGCGAGGGAGTGAATGCCGTGATTGCCCTGTTGAAGCGGCAGGAATCCGGTATGGACGCGATAAGGAAAGCCCTTGCGACCGCTAAATCCCCGCTGACAAAGCGTGAGAGGGAAATCGCCCTGCTTGCCAAAGAGCGGCTGGCAGCGAAAGAAATCGCTGAAAAGCTATTTATTTCGGAAAACACTGTAAGAACCGTGCTGAAAACTATTTATGATAAACTGGACATTCACTCGAAAGCCGAACTTGCGAACGTAGAGTTTTAGCCGTGCCGCATTAGTATTCTCCCGCCCGCCCGGAGCCTGTTTTTCGACAGGCTCTTTTTTTGTATTTGAAAAATACCCCAAAATGAGGTATGCGAAAAAAATCCCGTTGAGATACGATAGCATACGGGATGATGTGTCTACCCGAAGAAAAAGGAGGGATGAAAATGAACGTAGGAATATGCGACCAGTTTATCAAGAGTGTACGTCCGCTTTCGGATTACCGTATTGAGGTTGTTATGCAGACAGGAACCGTAGTGAATTTTGATTTTACGTCACGCCTGCATACCTTACGTTTTGCCGCTCTGCAAGAGGATGCCGTCTTTCACAGCGTCCGCACGGACGGCGATTATCTGCTGTTTAAGCGTGGAGAGGTGGATTGTGTGCGAGTTACGGCGAGGGAGCTTATGGATATGTGTATGAGCAAAAGAGCTATTTGAGGCGAAATGCAAGGGCAGGCAAAGGCGTGGCTACGCCGTACAAATTGAAACGATTGCATATCAAAACTAGGAGGAATGATCTATGTCTATCAAAAAAGCAAGTAAAATCCTTTCGCTATTGCTGACTGTGTGTCTTGTGTTTGCTATGATGTCTCTGTCGGGTTTCGCGGAAGGCGCAGAGCCGCCAAATGACAGCGGCGGGATGAGTATCCCCACAGACGTTACATTCACCCCCAACAATGAGGAAGATAATGAACCGGGCGGAGACGCGGCCATCCCCGGTAACGAGGAAAACAGCGAGGCGGGCGCCGACACAGCCTTCCCGGGCAACGAGGAAAACAACGAGACAAGCGGCGACACGGCCACCACTGGTAATGAGGAAAACAACGAAGCGGGCGATGACCCGATCGTCTACGGCAACAGCCGTTCGCCGCTTGGTGTTTCTGGGGAAAGTGCGCCACCGGCGACGACCTCACCGGCGGACATCACCGTCGCGGCGTTCGATGCGCTACCGGAGGACATCGAGTGGCAGAACTACGATTACGGCGAAGTGGAATCCAAGGATGATTTGACTTTACCGAAAACGCTGACCGCTACCGACACGGACGATGAACCGCTCGCCATCGAGGGCGTGACATGGGAGAGCGACCCGGTCTTTGACCCGGAAACGGAGCGGGTCTATTGGTTTAGCCCGGTTTTGCCGGAGGGCTACAGCTTGGCCGAGGGCGTGACCGCGCCCGTGATAACGGTGATTATCAAGCCGACAGGCGGGGTTCAGATTCAACCGCTGGCGGCCAGCTTAACAACGGGCATTGATGCGACCAATTTTACTGAGGACAAAAGCGGTGACGGCTGGGCATGGGACAACAATGAAAAGACTCTCACCCTCACCGACATTGACATAAGCGATAATGGGTATAACGCATTGAATGTCCCCGACGGCGCGGAAATCATCGGCGTCGGTAATGTTACTTTATCGTCTAATGGCCACGGGATAAGCGCTTCAGGAGACGTTACACTATCAGGCACTTTCGACAGCATCCGCGGGTCGTCGGGCAGTGGAATTAACTCAACTGGCGATATTACCGTCAACGCTACAACAGGGGAAGTGACAGGCTATTTTGGTTTTCTCTCAAGCGAAACAATAACCATCAATGCACCTGTCAAGATAAGCTGTATAACGCAGGCCGTTGCTACCGCCACCCCTGTCATTGCAGGGGGCTTGGAAATTACAGCATGGAGCAAGAACGAGAATGGCAGCAGCCCCGAAAGCGGCGCTATTGACTGGAATACGGCAAAGTATGTGGAGATAGGCACGGCAAGCGGCGGCGCATCCGCCACCGGTTCTTTGACTGTCGGCGGCGAAAGCGTTTCCGACCTTACACAAAACGCCAGCGGCACAGGCTGGGCATGGACGGCTTCTACGGCGACTTTGGCGCTGACAAACGCTTACGCGGCGGGAAACCCCATCGCCATCAACTGCCAAACCGACGATACCGTCAACCTTGTATATACCGGCAATGTTTCTATAACCAGCGCAAACGTCAGCGCCCTTTCCTGTGTGGGAAATCTCAATATCAGCGAAAGCGGTGGCAGCGGTACACTGAACATTAATTCCAACAGCAGCGATGCACTATATAGCGCCATTGAGGTTAGTGGTGCGCTTGCCCTTGACAGCGGCACGGTGAACGCAACTTGCGCCGGTTCCGGCACAAGTCCCATCGCGGCGGTAATCTTTAGCCAAGATGGTGTGACTATCAGCGGCAGCGCCAACGTGACGACCACCGCGACAGGAAGCGACTCCTGCGGCATTTGGGTGGAATGGGGAGATATAAACATATCCACCAGCGGCACGGTCACGGCCAACGGCAGAGGCGCAGGCAGCGCACTGGCACTTCCGAACGGCACAACACTCGTAATGAGCGGCGGAACCCTCGCGCTGAGCGGCACACCGTTATATGGGGGTTGGTTCTCTGACCTCAATATCAGCGGCGGCAGTATAACGATAGGCGGAACTGCGGTTTATAAAGCCATGCTGACACTTGCCGATGTAGCCGAAATGACGACAGTGACTGCAATCACTTCACCGGCGTCCGGCTTTGGCGTTTCCAGCGCATTTACAAGCGACAGCGGCGAACTCTGCTTTCTGCTCCCGCAAGGCAACCAGACCGTTACGCTGACGGCGGGCGGCAAAACCTACAGCGGCACGGTGAATGTCACTTCAAATAACGAGGCCGTGGCTATGCTGACTGAGAGTGGCGGCGGCGCATCCGTCACCGGCACTATAACTATCGGCGGGGAAACAGGCAAAAACTTGGGCAGTGACCAAAGCGGTACAGGCTGGACATGGACGGCTTCTACGG
>JAISVU010000083.1 GCA_031271375.1 Clostridiales bacterium
GTACAAGATAGCTTTGGGGGAGTATCATAGTCACAGCCGGACGCTGCCCGCTCTGCCAAAAGGCGTCATGGCGGGCGGCGCGGCTGATTACTCGGTGCTGGGTCATATTCAGTTGTCAAGGTACAGGTGGGAGGGCGAAACCGCGCCTCTTACCCAACGTGAATTTGAGGCGGTTTTGGTAAGTAGTTTTTATTGCTTGTTCAAAAATTTTTTTATTTTTTTATCCGCTTGTTCCAAGCTGTAGACCACAGCCACATGTGAAGTCTTTTCACGCTCCGCTATTTCCCGCATTGTTAAGCCATCGACGTGATACATCCGATACCTTCTGCGTTGAACCTCAGTGAGTTTGTACCACGCTTTTTTTGCGAGAGCGAAGCGCGTTATCTGCCGCTCTTTTTCAAGCGGTGCTTCAATAACGTCGGTTTCCGGTGAAGGTGCGGAGCAATGCAACGTATCGGCAAGTATGTCAAGCGGCATATCTTTCCATGACTTCCGATACCCGTCCCTGTCACGCTCAAGATAATCACCGTCCGATAGCTCCTTGAGCCTGCGGAAGTCGTCTGCGGTCTTATCCGGGTTTTCCGCGAGATAGTTTTCCAGCGTGACTGTAACCTTGCTCCCATCAACGAAGCTGTACACGATACCTTCGCTGTGCTTGTTCAGCGCGTAATCGCTGTCTGTGAAGTTTTTCATTTGCCTTTCCTCCATTCGATTTTTGAAATGCTTCAAAGTCGAATTGGGAAAGGCGGCGACCGGCATCGCGGACGCATATAAAAAGAGATTGCCGCCCTCATAAAGCTCCTTTCAGGGCGCTTAAAAGGCGGCAACCTCTATTTGCTGGCAAAAGAAAAGACGAGTCCTACAAGACAGCAACACAAAGTTGCCGCCTTGTAAGACCCGTCGAACATCGTAATCGTTCGGATTATGCGAACTCGGCACGGACGTAAAACGTCTTATGAATGATGCCTGCCCGCCTGCTCCGGTCTATGAACTACAGCGACCAAATAACCTTATCTCCACGATGCCGCAGCCGTTGTCAGAGATGCTTTCCGCTTGCCGCCCCCAGAAGTCCGCTGGGTAGGGGTCAAGTCTAACATTCCAAGCGCTCGTTGCAGATTCCGTGAGGGCTTCGCTTAACCGCCGTGAGGCGGTAAGGTCTTTTGGATTTATTAAGTTTTGGGTATTGCTTGTTACTTACGCATATCTGACGCCGACAACCCTGTGGCAAATGCCGCATGTTTTGGGGCGGTGAAAGGTTTCCTTGGAATTGGCCGAACAGCGGAATACCTCAATCTTTATACTGGCATCCACCTTTTCAAACTCGCCTCCGCAATAAGGACATAGGATTTTCTTCTTGCGCCGCTGGCGTGACTTGTCTATGCGGAAAGCAAAGTTATCATAAAACTCCGGCGCAAAACCGTGTATAACCATCACGAAAACATCATCTTCGTTTTCGTCAGCGAGGCTAATTATTTCAAGGTTTTCGTCCATCGGTTCCCTCCTTCCCCGCTCTGGAACGCCGAAACTCATCCCACAGCTTGCGGAATGTGGCGGCGTCGAAGCTCCTGACATCATCAGGCGCAACTTCGACCCAAATAGTGGCGTCGTTAGCTTCAAGGGTATCAAGAGAGCCGTCGCATTGAAACAGCCAGCCATACAAGGTTTTCCAACCGTAGTGTCCATTCCCGCTAACAGCGTTTTTCGAGCAATGGAGGCAAAGACGCTTTGCGTCCTCCGCCTCACGGCACAGTAGATAACCGCTTTGGTCAGCCGCCGCGTGAATTTTCATGTTCTCACCATCCTGTCATTTCCGATTAGTAATTATAAAAGTCTTGAATTTCCGTGCATTTCTGTGAAAAATATTGCTCCTTATCAACGATGGCGTTCAGCTTTTCAAGCCGGATAAGCGCCGCGCGATTAGATACGTTGAATTTGTCCGCTACATATCCCGTCAACTGTTTTGCTATAAGGCTGTCTATCGGCTTTGTGAGAACGAGCGCGCGTGATTTTTCTCCAATATTTCGGAAGAAGTCACGGTAAGCTGTCCTAAGCGCGGGGCGCGGCATTAGGATGGCCGACGCGAGGAAATCCGCCTGACGCTCTATGCGGTCTTTGCCGGTCTTTTCGAGTTTGCTGCGACTGTAGTCAATTCTGCCGGTTTTTGCCGCGAGATACTGAGTGCCAAACGCCCCTATATTCCCGAACAGGTTTTCTTCCGCAAATGCTTTTCTATGGAGCAGCCAATGTGAGCCTTCATGCGTCAGCGTAAAGCGAAAACGCCGGATGTTGCGCCGCCATGTCAGCGAATGGTCAATGATGACCGTTCCGCCGCTTACATTGATTACTCCGATACTGCTTGTCCCATCGTCATATACCCTGACGATGCCGTCGTTAAACGCGGTAAACCCAAGCACCTGTTTTTCGTAGCACAGCATATGATATACTACGCTAAGACCGAGATAATTTTTAATAAAATTCATAACGTCAAACGGCGAAGGTACTTCCAAACGCTCCGGTGAGAAGTGGCCTACGATAGACGCGGCGTACTCATCCAGCGCATCATATGTTATGTAAGGAATATTAGTCAGCGAATACGCTGTGATAAGCTCGCCCATTTATTTCATCCGCTCCTTTGTTTATGGCATTTGTTCCCTGTTTCGGGGTACAATTTGAGCCAAAAATATCGCAAGAAAGAATCCGCAGAGCATAATTACCCAACAGGCTCCTTCTTGCGATTAAAAGATGCCATGTTATTATTTTGTAAGCCAAGCCTTTCCCGACGAATTGCCGCCTCTGACAAATCCGGCCTTGCGGAGCTTTATCCGAGCGGCGCGCTTTGACACGCCGTAGGTTTCGGATATGTATTCAGGAAGAAGGTCGTCGGCTAAAATGTCTAAATCTTGATCAAGTCCAATCTGTATACTGCCTTTGTAGAATCTGTTCTCATGCAGCAGATTATTAACAAACGGCTTAAAACTGCTGTTAGGCATGGCAATTGCGGCGGCGAAATAATCCGCTTGATGCTCACGCCATACGGCGGCAGTCCGCTCTTTGCCGTGTCCGAAACTTTCAATGCTTTCGCGGCGGCAAACAATGACGGATGCTGTATCGCTTGTTCTGTTATACGGAATACCATCCTCGTCAAGAAAGACGTGCCAATGATATACCAAGTGACCGCCTTCATGCAGGCCGGAGAATAAATCAACGCCCACAATACCCGATTCCGCTATTGAATTGTCGAGAACAACTGTGCGGGCTGGGACGTAGACAGTAGAGACACACTCGTTTTCCTCATCGAACACATCAATTTCCCCGTCCGTAAAAGCTGTGAGCGCAAGAATCGGGCGCTCCGGGTCGTCGTTGTAAATATCGTGATACTGAACGCTTGCCCCAAGATACCGTTCCAGAAAATGCTCATAGTCAATTATCCCCGGCTCAATCAAGAGTTCTGGTCTGTAGTCTTTGAGCATTTTATGGGCAAACTCGTCAATGTCACGGTCAAACATAATCGGCGTTCTGCCGTCCTCGCCGTTCACTCGCTGAGGTTTGAATTTTATCATCTGTCCTCTCCCCCCTGTCCTATTTCTTTTCTTTCTTGCTTTTCGCTTTGCTTTCTTCCAGTTCCCGGATTAACTGTTTCCATTTCGCTTCCGGCTGGTCTATGCTCTTCGACAATCTGAGCGCGGTAAGGGCAAGTTCGCCAACTTGATCGTGAAGCAAGGTGTTTTGAATATCGTAAGGCAGATTTCCCTTAAACTGCCCCGCAAGGTCATACATTTTTGCCGTATCTTCTTCAGAAAGTTCGAGAAGCTCCGCTAAAAGCTCTAATTTCTCACCAACAAACGGCCCCCTGCGCCCGTTCTCAACATCAC
>JAISVU010000096.1 GCA_031271375.1 Clostridiales bacterium
CGGGCCTCTGGCAACAGAGGCCCGTTTTCTAGGACGATGAGCGGAGAACACCGTTTGCTGTATAAAATTTATACTACACGTCCGCACTGCGGATAAATACGAAGTATTTCCACGGAGGCGGCTCATGCATAAGAATCTTTTATCAATAAGCGAGCCATGGTTGCAATATGGCATAAGGATAAATCTTAGGTCTGAAAGCAGAGAGGATTTATCGTATTTGAAGAATGAAGCGCTGAAAGACAAGAAAATTCAATCTTACCTTAACGATATTCGCAACTTTCATAATGCAGTTGTTCGAAATCATAAAAACCCCGATTTATCAATACATAAACTGTTATTCCTTCTTGACATCGGTTTTGAAATTGATATTCCCGAAATTGAAAGCGCAGTCGGACAGATTCTGAGCCACAAAGACAAGAACGGAGTATATCAATCCTTAACAAATAGACCGGCGCATTATGGCGGCAAGGGCGAGGATACTTTCGGTTGGTGTTTATGTGATGCGCCTTTATTGCTTATGGCATTATTAAAGGCTAAGGTTGATTATCAGAAGCATATCAAGCAGGGCGTGGAGCACTTGTTAAGTCTATACAGAGAACAAGGATTTCCCTGTTCGGTATCGGAAGAGCACGGGACATTCAAAGGACCTGGGCGAAAAGACGATTGCTGCCCGTTTGCAACATTAATCATGCTAAAGCTGCTATCAGAAATTGACGAATACCGGAACAGCGATATCGTAAAGGGCGGGATTGAAGCTGTTCTGTCTCAATGGGAGAACAGCTTTGAAAGACATCCGTATATGTTTTATATGGGAACAGACTTCCGCAAATTGAAAGCGCCTGCCATGTGGTTTGACATTGTGAGTGTCGCGGGCTGTTTAAGCAAGTTCGATTTTGTCAAAACCGACCCGCGTTTTTGTGAGATGGTTGACTTGATAAAGGGGAAACAGAACGCAGACGGATTATTTATTCCCGAATCGGTCTATCAAAAATTCAAAGGCTGGGATTTTGGCCAAAAGAAGGTTCCGTCGCCTTACCTCACTTTTCTGTGCGAGAGGATATTTAAGGAAGCAGGGGCGTAAACATTTCTTCAGTGATGTAAATAAACAATAAATGATACTACCGTGGAGGCGATTTAAATAATAAGGGCTATGGAACTCTCCGATGTTGCCCGCGCCGCCGAAATACATGTTTTCGGGTGGAGAAGCGCGTACCGGGGCATCGTCCCGGACGAGCATTTATTTGGTAAAATGCTGGTGGAAAGGCGTATGGAGGCATTCCGCGGTTTTATCGCCAGCGGCCAGGCGGAGAATTATGTTTTTGACGACGGCATAATTAAAGCCATTCTTACGATAGGACCATGCCGGGATACGGATAAGCCCCATTCCTTCGAGCTGTGGGGCGTGTATGTGGAGCCTTTTATGAAAAGGCAGGGGATCGGCGCTCAAATGCTGGAGTTCTGCGAGCAAAAAGCCCAAGAAAAAGGTTTTTGCGAAATATGTTTATGGGTGCTTGAGAAAAACTCGTCCGCTAAGGCGTTCTATGAAAAAATGAGCTACAAAGCGGACGGCGGTACAAAATATCTCGAATTATTTAACGCATACGAAATAAGATATTCCAAGACAATCTGCGGGAGGGGTTTTAATGAATCTGACATTTGACCGCGAGGCTCTTTTAGGGGCCGTTGACGCCGTCGTTAATAAAACAATGGAAATGGACCTTCAATGGAGCTGGCCCTGCGGGGTGGCATATTACGGCGTCGCGAGGGCGGCGGAAGCCGCTGGGCGCGAGGATTATTACGATTATCTGAAGGCGAGGGTGGACGAACACCGCGGCCTGGGCCTCCCCGCCTGGAATGTGAACGCCTGCGCGATGGGCTACGCCGTCCTTACGCTCTACCAGAAGACCGGGGATGAGGCCTATCTCGCGCTGGTCAACAGCAAGCGGGATTACCTGCTGGGCTCGGCGCTCCGTTTCGGCGAGGGTGTGCTGCAGCATACCGTTTCGTCCGATAACGACTTCCCGGAGCAGGCCTGGGCCGACACGCTGTTCATGGCGGCATATTTCATGCTCAGGGCAGGAGTCGCCCTAGGCGACAAGGCGTTGATCGAAGACGCGCTTAACCAGTATTTTTGGCATATTGAATATCTGCAGAATAAAGAAAACGGGTTATGGTATCACGGCTACGACAATACGGATAAAGCAAACGGCGGGCATATGTCCGGCTTCCATTGGGGCAGGGCCAACGCCTGGGCCGCTTACACGATGTCGCGGGTTAAGGACACTCTCCCCGAGCCCTATCTGTACCCGCCGTACATGCAGATTGACTGCTCCCTCAGGGATCAGCTGACAGGCCTGAAGAAGCTCCAGGCCCCGGACGGCCTCTGGCGAACGCTTCTGGACGACGCCGAGAGCTACGGGGAGGTGTCGGCCACGGCCGGGATAGGCGCCGCGATGATTAATAACAACAACCCGCTGCATACCGCATACGCGCAGAAGGCGCTGGACGCGGTTTTGGCGAACATAAGCCCGGATGGGCGCGTGCTGAACGTCTCCGGCGGCACCGCTGTTATGAAGGACAGGGAAGGGTATATGAACATCCCAAGAACATGGACGCAGGGATGGGGGCAGGGCCTTGCCCTCGCTTTGCTCTCTTCTGCCCTTGAACCAGGCGCCGCGAGTGACGCGGTCAGCGTAAGCAAGCAATGACGCGCATCCTCCTGGCAGGGGACTCCACCGTCGCGGATCAGCCCCGCGAACCGGACAATCCGGCGCTGAGGTACTGCGGCTGGGGCCAGATGCCGGGCCGCTTCACCAGGCCTGGGGCCGAGGTGAGTAACTTTGCTGTCAGCGGCTATACCGTTATGAATTTTCGGGAAAAAGGCCGGTATGACGCGTTGAAGGCGCGGCTTCGCCCGGGAGACTTCGTCCTGTTTCAGTTTGGGCATAATGACCAGAAGCTGCCTGAGCTCCCCGCCGCCGGCGCTTATAAATCCGCGCTGATACGGTATATACGGGAGATCAGAGCGCTGGGCGGGCGGCCCGTCCTTGTTACCTCCGTCGCGCGGAATTCATGGCGCGGCGATAATCTGGAATATAACGACTTGCTTGCCCCATATGCCGCCGCCGTTATCGCGGCCGGGGAGGAATCCGGGGCGGCCGTGCTGAATCTTCATACTGCCAGCGTAGAATGGATACGCGGCTTGGGGCTGTTGAAGGCAAAGCGTTTCTTTTATCCGGGCGACTATACGCATCCCAATGATTACGGCGCTTATCGCTGGGCCAGAATGACAGCGGAATTGATTATCACCGGCGAACACTCCGAAATACGGGATTTAGCGTCTCTATTAATGCCTTCCGGCAAATGGATTGATATGGGCGAGCCCGCGACAGACCCGGTAACCGGTTGGACAGGCCCTCCCGGGCCGCGCTGTGACTTTTCCTTTCTGCCGGACGACGGGGCGCTGACCGTAAAGGAGGCGCTGGAGACGGCCCGTCAGGGATACGCCTATTTCGCCGTCAACGATGAGGAACTGAGCCAAGATTTGCCGATGGCGTACAGGGCGGCGGTTCAAAGCGGTTATTTGCCGCCAGGGTTTCCTTATAAATCGGACGATCTTGATAAACCCATACAAGCCGGGGATTTCTGGGAGCTTATGAACCTTGCGGGCAAGGGACGCGGGGAAGTACCTCAAGTTATAACTTGGCATTCATTAAATGCCGGTGACAGCGCTGTTTCGTGGGCCGAGGCGAAACGCTTCGCGATAGCGCGGAGACAGTGAACAAACAGTATTATACACGAGGTGAACTATGTCTAGCGGTAACTTTACGCTGCCCGGCGAGGCGGGTTATGAAAAACTGACAATGGAACTGGCGCGGCGCTGGGGGGCGGACGTTATCCGCGACAGCGACGGAACCCGGCTCTCGGACGAGATATTGAACTCGGGATATACCATCTACTCAACCGTTTGCCCCGTAAGAGAGCATAATGAATGGATAAAAGCCCATCCATTCGCACGCCAGCAGGTCTTTCTATCCTCTCGCCCAGCCGCGGCGACCGGTGATGAGCTTGTTATCCAGCCTATGGACGGTTTCTTTAAAGAACAGTTTGAGATAAACGACACCCCGGACGCTATGCGGTTCTGGCAGGTCTATGACCGGACGGAAGGCCTTCCGCTGCTTTCCGAAGATTGGCGTTATAATCCGAAAACCGCCTGCGTTGTAATAAGGTCAAAACCCTGGCGGCAGTACTCGGTGAGCTTCCTTGCCTGGCGCGTATGGGAAGAAATATCGATGTACAACCATATTACGAATAATTGGGATAAAGAGCGGCTGATGCAGCTGAACCCTTATGATCCCGAGGCCCTCGCGTATCTTCAAAGCTGGATGCAGCTCTGGTGCGGTTCGCATCCGCGAACCGGCGTTGTGCGCTTTACCTCGCTCTTTTATAATTTCGCGTGGATATGGGGCTCCGACGCCCGAAACCGCAATCTTTTCTCAGACTGGGCCAGTTATGACTTCACAGTGTCCCCCGCCGCTTTGGACGATTTTGAGCGGGAATACGGTTATCCGCTGTGCGCCGAGGACTTCGTAAGACAGGGGAAATACTGCGCCGCTCATCGGCTGCCCGGTAAAAAGAAGCTGGACTGGATGGACTTCATCGGTCGCTTTGTGCGCCGCGCCGCCGCGTCGCTGGTGGATATCGTTCACCGGGCGGGCAAGCTGGCCTATGTCTTCTACGACGACAGCTGGATCGGCATGGAGCCGTATAACGGTCATTTTGAGGAATTCGGCTTCGACGGGCTGATAAAATGCGTCTTCTCGGGCTTTGAGGCGCGTCTATGCGCGGGAGCGCCGGTAAAGACCCATGAAATACGCTTCCACCCCTATCTGTTTCCGGTGGGGCTGGGCGGCCTTCCCACTTTCTCGCCCGGAGGGAAACCGGGAAGGGACGCGATGATATACTGGGTAAATGTCCGCCGCGCCTTGCTGCGCGCAAAGATAGAACGCTGCGGCTTGGGAGGGTATCTGAACCTCACCAGGGAATTTGAGGATTTTAACAAAGCAATGGACATTATACTGGAACAATTTCGTACTATTAGGGAACTGCATGATTTCGGGCAGCCCGTTAAGCTGGGGCCGAGAGTAGCTGTTCTTCACGCCTGGGGCTCCCTGCGGACATGGACATTGTCCGGCCATTTCCATGAGACGGAACGGCATATCCTTATTCATATCCTGGAAAGCCTGTCCGGCCTGCCCTTTGACGTGAGCTTCATTTCATTCGACGATATTGACAAGAGCATTCCAGGGGATATTGACGTGATCATTAACGCCGGTATGGCTGGGGACGCCTGGAGCGGCGGGGAACGCTGGCGCGAGCCCCGGATTATAGAAAACCTCACGGCCTGGGTACATAGCGGAGGCGCGTTTATCGGGGCGGGAGAGCCTTCGGCACTGGACGGAGGACATACATTTCTACGCGCCGCGCATCTCCTCGGCGTGGACATTGACGACGGCGAGCGGGCCTGCCACGGAAATTGGGCTTATGAAACCGAGCCGTTCCCCGGCCTTTTCCCGGATTGCTTTGAGCTGCCGTCAAAGGAAAACGTATGCCTTATCGATGGCGGTACGCATGTCCTTGCCGAGGTCGGCGGCAGACCGGCTTTGACCTCAAAGGCCTTTGGGGAAGGGCGCGGGGTTTATCTCACCGGATTCCGCCACGGGCCGGGATCGGCGCGGTTTTTGCTGAATCTAATTCTGTTCGCGTCAGGACGCGGCTTGGCTCCCGAAGGCGTTTCAAACAATCCCGACGTGGAGTGCGCGGTGTTCCCGGGGCATATCGTATTTATAAACAACAGCGGCGAGCCCCGGCAGGCCTCCTGCCGCTGGAACAACAGGGAATACGCGGCGGAGCTTGCCGCTTACGGACTGATTAAGGAGGATTTATAATGGAGCGCATGGCTTGGAAAGGCCGCATAAAACCGGGAATGAAGGATGAGTACATACGCCGCCACGACACGATATGGCCCGAGATGACGGCATTATTGAAAGAAGCCGGAATTTGTAATTACACGATATTCTGCGCAGGGGACGAACTCTTCGGCTATTACGAGTGCGCTAAGAGCCTTGCCTATGCCGAGAAAACCCAGAGCGCCAGCGCCGTCGTTGACCGCTGGAACGAGTACATGGCCGACGTGCTGGAGCTCGTGATGGACCCGGAAACCGGGGCGCAGCCCAAGATGGAGGTTGTGTTTAGGATGGAGTGAGCAATATATTGACGCATCGCTTAGTGCACGGTATATCGGGAAGGTCTCCCGGCGAAGAAATCCGTGTCCAGCTTATCACCGCGACGGACGGTTCCCCGTTTGACGCTATTTACGATCCCGCGACGGGCATAATGAAGATGATTGCTCTGGACGGCCGCAACATGGGTACCAGATACCTCAACAGCGAAGAAGAGTTTTGGGAGCTTGTGGCCATCAACAGAGAGGTTACGACAATTAATCCCAGTTCTAACGTCGATAGGGTAAACCGCAATGTATCTTGGATTGACGCGGCGAACCGCCTCTTAATCGAATTTGACGAAAACGGCGTAATGACCGAGACGCCGCTAAATGAAAGCCATAGGGAGCTGTACCCGGATTCGCGCGCCTTCTCTAGCGAATGGTACAGCACCGCGAACGTTGAGCCGCTGCCTTTCAACCCGCCGCCCTTTGACGAAATCCCGGCGGAGGTTAACGCTTTAATAGATTATGATCAGGAACCCCTGTATCATTTCGAATTGGACGAGCTTAACCTGTCTTACGAAGGGCGCGATAATTATTTAAAGTAAATGTCGAAACTGCCCCAGGGCGTACCGATTCCTCCGCGTGATAATGAAAATGCAGACCCATATTATCCGGTATCCTCTGTTGCGCAAAGTAATACACCTGCTAATAATAATACTTCCGATACTGTTAATACCCCCATAATGCTGCATATATCCTATGCGCCCGTTACCGTATACGACATCGACGATATTGTACTGGAAAACATTATGTTTCAGGATAGCAGTGTCGTTTATTTCAATTACGGGGACGGTATAGAACCAGATTATACCGAATACGCGTCCGTCTATGGAACTCACTACAGTAACAATACGGAAAGGAGAATCCCTTTCAACTGGGCACGCCATTTCGCCAGGGAATACGCATACGCAATCGCCAACGAAACCGACGATTTCGCAGAGTACAGCAGCTTTGAGGACTTTTCTGCTACTATGAACTTTAATAAATATGGGAGGGTTTCAACCCAAATAATAGAGCGTAACGGTATTATCTACGGCGTGGTGGGGAATCAAGGCGATAACGGGGAATTAATTTCCAATATTATATCCTGGGCGCATTATGGTGAATCCTTTGTCGCCTACATGCCCGCGGACATCCCCCTTGACGACGCCATCGACTTCTGCCGCGTCGAGCCGATGAACACATGGGAGATTAAGGGCGACGCCGTGTCGGTGTCGGTTCAGGGCATGGAGAGTGTTGGTATAATAGACAGCCTGGGCTCCAACATCGTTATAGAGGACAATACGATCTACCGGCTCGGCCCTGCCGCGCCTGGACAAGAGTTGAGAGTTGAGCGCCGAACGGGGCAGAACGCTGATAGGCTACCGCTGGCTCATTGACGAGGCATCGCTCAGGTATCAGTACGTGCTGGAGCCGGGCG
>JAISVU010000132.1 GCA_031271375.1 Clostridiales bacterium
ATCATTTCTTTACAATATCTCTTTTCCTTGAATCAATCGAATGCATAGAGTTGACTTGGCTTAACAGATACAGACAATATTGATTCATTGATACGCCTTCATCTTTTGCGTGCTTTGCCAAAGATTTGTGCAATGACTTAGGCATACGGATATTGAATTGCCCGCTGTAGCCGCTGTTGAATACCGGCTCAGGAATCGGCAGCCCTTCGTCAATACAAGACGCAAACCACTCGCGTTTTGCGTCTTCTAACATCCTATAACCTTCTTCAAGCGTATCCGCGCAGGTGATACAGCCCTTTAACTCCGGGCAGGAAAAGGCGAACCCGCCCTCGTCCTTATCTTCGGTAACTTCCATTCTGTAACTCAATCGCATATAGTAATCCAATTCTTTATTCATAGATTATTCGTCCTCGCTCTCAAAATCAATAACCGCGTCTCTGACCATTGCGACGTAAACTATGTTTCCACTGGCTCACGCTCTCACCTCGAAAATATGGATATTTATGCCATAATACAACGCGGTGAGCGGCCTTACCGCGGCTTGCACAGCGACTCATGCACCCGCGTTTCGAATATCCTGGCCGAATAGCCCGGCGTTATTACGCAGGCAGTGTCCAGCCCCTTGCCGGTGCCGCCTATCGCGACGACCGGCCGGGGTTCTTTTATTGCCCCGGCGTCCAGCGCCATCGCGGCGACTTCCACGCATACCTTCATGCCCTGGCAGAACATCCGAAGCGTGTGGGCTATGATCTCGACGGGATAGACCCCGCCGAAGGCGTTGCTGAGGGAACGCTCCGCGCCGCTGAGCGTGTGCGCGGCGGTGACGAGTACGGCCCCGGCGGCTTCCAGCTCTTCCCGGTTTTCCAGCCGGTTTGTGCCGGGGGATTTTGAGCCCCACACATGCGTTATGACGATGACCTTGCCTTTAAAGCCTGTGCGCGCCGCGTGTTCCATCGCCGCCGCCGCGGACGCGCCGGTGGTTGTTGAGAGCACTATGTCGGCGGACAACCCGGCCGCCTTTTGGAAGGCGATGTCCAATGTAATCTTGGTGTTTTCCGGTGATACCGCGTCAAATATAATCATTTATGATTTCCCCTCTCCGTTATATAATATTTACCATAACAGGCGCGATAAATCAACCGCATTTTTGATTTGACTTAATGGGAAAAACCAAGTATACTGTTGGAAATATGAGGAGAAGGGAATGGGACAATGACGCCGGACATTATTTTCCCGCATTTGGGCATAGAGATAGCGCATATAAGCAGGGAAGCGTTCAGCATAGGCGGCTTCGGCATTTACTGGTACGGGGTGTTTATCGCCCTGGGCATACTGGTAGGCGCAGTGGCGTCCTTTGCCAACACGAAGCTCAACAACGTAAACAACGACATGTTCATGGATTTTATCCTGTGGTCGGTTACAATCGCGATGATATGCACGCGCCTCTATTATGTGATATTCAATTTTGACAACTACAAAGACAATCTGCTGAAGATATTCGACTTCCGCGACGGCGGCATGGGCGTTTACGGCGGCATCATCTCCGGCATCCTTGTCTGCGTGATATTCGCCAAGATACGCAAGATCAAGATGGGGCAGATTGCGGACGCGGCCGTGTTCGGGCTTGTGGCGGGCCAGGTGTTCGGCAGGGTGGGGAACTTCTTTAACCAGGAAGCCTTTGGGGATTACACCAATAATCTGTTCGCGATGCGGCTTAAACTGCCGAATGTCGATTCCTCCTCCGTGACCCAGAAGATGCGCGATAACCTGCACATGCTGGACGGCGTCTCATATATCCAGGTTCACCCGACGTTCCTCTATGAAATGCTGCTGAACATCGGCATTTTCATCATCATGTGGGTTTACCGCAAGCGCAAGGTCTTTTACGGCGAGCTGCTTAACATCTATGTTATCCTCTACGCGCTGGGGCGCTTCTTTATCGAGAGCCTGCGGACGGACCAGCTCTTCCTCTGGAACACGGACATCCCGGTGTCCATGCTGGTTTCGGGCATCCTGTTTGCCGGCGGCGTGGCATACTATATTTATAGGCGCGTAAAGGCCAGGGGGAATGAGCTTGACCTTAGGGCGAGCCTTGACGATGAGGCGGGGAACGCGCCTGTTTCGGAGATAAGCATGGAGACGGAACCCGGTCAGGAAACAGACGGCGGAGCCGATGCTTGAGCCGCTTCTCAAGCGTTTTTGGCCCGACGAGTACGCCGCGAGCATATTTGATATCGACTATGAAAGCCTGTATAACCGCGGCGTACGCGGGCTGATCTTCGACATAGACAACACGATTGAAGGCTACGGCAGCCCGGTGCCGTCGGAAAACGCCTGCGCGCTGTTCAAGTCCCTTGCGGACAAAGGTTTTTCGTGCTGCCTCGCGTCGAACAACGCTGAAACCCGGGTAGCGCGTTTTAACGAGCGCCTGGGCGTTCCGGCCCTGCACAAGGCGGGGAAGCCGGGCAAGGCGGCCGTTTCGAAGGCGCGGGCTATGCTGGGCCTTTCGGATTGCGGCGAAAACGGCTTTGCCGTTATCGGCGACCAGGTGTTCACCGACGTGTGGATGGGGCGGCGGAGCGGCGTCTATACCGTGCTTGTGAAGCCGGTGACGGGCTATGACCCGTGGAACGTGGCGCTCAAGCGGCTCGCCGAGGGCCTGGTGCTGCGCGCGTATCATAAAAAGTGTTTGAAAAAGTAGCGTAATAATGGTATAATAAACAGTTGGGAGCGTGGTTTGATGGAAGGGCTTAAAAATTATATGGAGACTGTCGTGGAGGAACTTCTCGGTTACGGGATGAAGAGCGCGGAATGCTGCGAATGTGAGATTTGCAAGGCCGACGTTGCCGCGATCGCGCTCAACAATCTGCCTCCGCAGTATGTGGCGGGCAGGGAGATATACGCGAAGCTCAACACAATGAGGCAGCAGTTCTATGTGGATGTGCTTACCGAGGTTACGAAGGCCGCGTCCGTCGTGGCCAAGAGCCCGCGCCACGACAGTATCATAACACAAGAAGAACATCTTAAAGAAGAAGTTACGGAGGGATACCAATGATTTCTGCCAGCGAGTTCCGCAACGGCGTGACCGTCGAGATAGACGGCGACATATTTACGATCATGGAGTTTCAGCATGTTAAGCCCGGCAAGGGCGCGGCCTTTGTGCGCACAAAGCTCAAAAACCTCGTGACGGGCGGCGTTGTGGAGCGCACGTTCAACCCCACCGAGCGCATGGCGAGGGCGCATATCGAGCGCAAGGACATGCAGTATTCTTATAGCGACGGCGACCTCTTTCATTTCATGGACGTTGAGACCTACGAACAGATCGCGCTTAACGCCGGAGACGTGGGCGACGCTTTGACCTATGTGAAGGAAAACGATATTGTAAAGATACTGGAGCATAACGGAAAGGTGTTCGGCATTGAGCCGCCCCTCTTCGTCGAGCTGGTTATCACGCATACGGAGCCCGGCTTCCGAGGCGACACCGCCACCGGCGCGAACAAGCCCGCCACGGTTGAGACAGGCGCCCAGATAAAGGTGCCGCTGTTTGTCAATGAGGGCGACAAGGTGAAGATTGACACCCGGACAGGCGAGTATCTCTCAAGGGTCTGATTATGTACCTTACCGCTGATATAACCGAGCTGCAGGGCCTTCTAACGGCGACGTTAAGCGACCCGCACCATCTTCTCGGAATGCACGAGGTAACGATTCCGCGCGCCGGTACAGGCAAAAAGCGGGGCAGGAAGACTGTTCCAAAGGCGCCGGTGCAAGCCCTTTCCGTGCGGGCGTTCATCCCCGGCGCGGAGAAGATAGAGGTGCTGGACCCCGCCGACCCTTCCTATTGCGCCGCGCTGGACAGGGTGCATGACGACGGTATCTTCGAAGCCCTGCTGCCGGACAGGCTGAAGTGGTTCAGATATCAGCTGAGGATCGAAACCCCCGGCTCGCGCTGGGTATCATATGACCCTTATTCGTTCATGCCCGTGCTGACGGAGTTTGACCTCTATCTATTCGGGCAGGGAACCCATTATGAGATATATGAAAAGCTGGGCGCTTCGCCGACGACCGTTGACGGCGTCGAGGGCGTCCTGTTCGCCGTGTGGGCTCCTAAGGCGAGCAGGGTCAGCGTGATAGGGAGTTTTAACAACTGGGACGGCCGCAGGCACATGATGCGCCTGTTGGGCGACGTGGGCGTGTGGGAGCTGTTCGTCCCCGGCCTCAGCCGTTATGATAAATATAAATTCGAAATCCGCACCGCTGCCGGGGCCGTTATCGAGAAAAGCGACCCCTTCGGCAAATTCTTCGAGCTGCGGCCGTCCAGCAGCGGCCTGGTCTTTGACATTGACGGCTATAAATGGAACGACGGGTTGTGGATGGAGAAACGGGCCGCCGAAGCTCAAGGCCTGCTGAACAAGCCCCTTAACATCTACGAGGTTCACCTGGGCTCGTGGCGGCGCACGCCGGAGGGGGCGTTTCTGACATACAGGGAGCTGGCGAAGGATTTGGCTCTGTATGTAAAGGACATGGGTTATACCCATGTCGAGCTGATGCCGGTGTCGGAATACCCGTTCGACGGTTCCTGGGGATACCAGGTGACGGGGTATTATGCCCCCACCAGCCGCTACGGAAGCCCGCATGATTTCATGTATTTTGTAGACACAATGCACCGGAACGGCATCGGCGTTATCCTGGACTGGGTGCCGGCGCACTTCCCCAAAGACGCCCACGGCCTGGGCCGCTTCGACGGCTCCGCCCTGTTCGAGCACGAGGACCCGCGCCTGGGCGAACATCCCGACTGGGGCACGTATATCTTTAACTACGGCAGGAACGAAGTGAAGAACTTCCTTATCGCCAACGCCCTGTTCTGGCTGGACAAGTATCATGTAGACGGGCTGCGCGTGGACGCGGTAGCGTCGCTGCTGTACCTGGATTTTGGCAAACGCCAGGGGAGTTATGTGCTTAACTCATGGGGCGGCAATGTGAACGACGAAGCCGTGGAGTTCATAAAGCATCTTAATTCCGTAGCCTTAAAGCGTTTCCCGGGCATAATGATGATAGCGGAGGAATCCACTTCATGGAGCGGCGTCTCCCGCCCGCTTGAGGACGGAGGGCTGGGCTTTAACCTCAAATGGAATATGGGGTGGATGAACGACTTTTTAACATATATGGCTAAGGACCCCATACACCGCAAGTTTCACCATAATAACCTTACGTTCGGCATAGTATACGCCTATAACGAAAACTTTATACTGGTAATGTCTCACGACGAGGTCGTCCACCTTAAAAAGGCGCTGGTTGACAAGATGCCGGGGGATTTGTGGCGTAAATGCGCCAATCTGCGGGTTTCCCTCGCGTATATGTACGGGCATCCCGGCAAGAAGCTGCTGTTCATGGGCGGCGAGTTCGGCCAGTTCGCGGAGTGGAGCGAAGCGAGGAGCCTGGACTGGTTCCTGCTGGATTACCCGCACCACCGCCAAATCAAGGATTTTGTCAGGGACTTGAATAAGCTCTATTTGAAAGAGAAGGCTTTGTGGGCCGACGACTTCACCTCCGGCGGCTTCGAGTGGATCGACTGCGACGACAGCGACCGGAGTATACTTGCTTTCATACGCAAGACCGGGGAGCCATATGAGGATATATACATAACCGTAAACTTCACGCCAAACATTATTGACAACTACCGCCTGGGGCTGCCCCAGGGCGGATCGTATAAAGAGATACTAAACAGCGACGACCCGCGTTACGGCGGCAGCGGGATAATTAACCCGGGGCGGCTTAAAGCCGTCAAAGGCAAGGCTATGGGCAGGGACTATTATATCGAGATGAACATTCCGCCGTTAGGCGCGGCGCTGTTCAAAAGGCTGAAAAGATAAAGGCATTAACCGCGAAAGGCGCGAAAAGGCGTAGGGGCGGCTTTATGCCGCCCGCAGTCCGCGAATGAATAATGAATAATTAAAAGATAAAGGCATAGACCGCGAAAGACGCGAAAAGGCGTAGGGGCGGCGTCAAAGTAGGCGCGATTAAGTAGGCGCGATTTTGCGCCGGTATGCGCCGGTATGCGCCGGTTTGCCGCCCGCATTTCGAAAGTGGAGGTACTGACATGGAGCGTCACAGCGAATTCGGTAAGTTCACCGCGAAGGCCGGGCATGGCCGGGAATTATTGAATATTTTACTGGAAGCGGCGGAGGAAATGAAGAAAGTACCCGACTGCCGCTGCTATATCGTGGGGATGGACAAGGAAGAGCCGGATTCCGTATATGTCTTCGAGGTATGGGAAAACGAAGAAGCCCATCAAGCCTCCCTTAGCCTGGACTCGGTAAAGAACATGATTAAGAACGCAATGCCGATCATCGACGGGATGATCAATTTCCCGGATATGGTGATTTATGGGGGGAAGGCGGGGTTGTAAAAAAATGCTAAAAACCGCTTATATCGAGAATGAGGTACAGCTCCATGATGTGCTGGAGTTTTGTTATGCTATACTGGGCCAGAATTCAAGGGAGATCGAATACTACACCTATGAGGCTTGGAAAGAAAGGCTGGG
>JAISVU010000145.1 GCA_031271375.1 Clostridiales bacterium
CGGGCCTCCATCCAAGCCCGGTGCCATACGCGGATTTTGTCACTACCACAACGCATAAAACCCTTCGAGGGCCTCGCGGCGGGTTAATACTATGTAAAGAAGAACACGCGAAAAAAATAAACAGCGCCGTCTTCCCCGGCATCCAGGGCGGGCCGCTGATGCACATAATCGCGGCGAAGGCCGTCGCCTTCAAAGAGGCGCTGGAGCCGTCGTTTAAGGAATACGCCGTTCGCGTGGTTAAAAACGCCAAAGCCTTAGCCGCCGGGCTGATGAGCCGCGGGCTGGAACTGGTTTCCGGCGGTACGGATAATCATATGATGCTGGTAGACCTGCGTAACCTGGACATAACCGGGAAGGACGCCGAGCGCTGGCTGGACGGCGCAGGCGTAACCTGTAACAAGAACAGCGTCCCGTTTGAGACCCAGAGCCCGATGATCACCAGCGGCCTGAGAATCGGCACGCCGGCCGTTACCACCAGGGGCCTTAACGAGGCCGATATGGAGGACGTCGCCGGTATCATCGCAGATGTTATCCATGCCAGAGGGCAGCGCGACGACGCTTTGGCGCGCGTGCAAGAGCTGACGGAGAAGTATCCGCTTTATTGATGGGTATCTCTAAATCCATCGATTTCCTCCTCGAAACAGCGGGGCCGGTTATTCAGTACCGGCTTCGCAAGGAGATTCTTCAGGATTTGACGCATGACCAAGAAGAAAACCTTTTGGAGAAAATCTATCAAACGCCGTACTTCAAGCTCCTTGAACGATATGTAAAGCCTGACGGGTACATCGGCGTAAGCGCCCACGGCTGGGATAACTGGCGCGGCGTGAAGCTTCACGAGACGCCGCTACAGGACGGCGAAACGGCGGCGAGGCTGCTTGCGTATTACGCCGTCCCTAAGGACGCCCCGGTTGTAAAGAATTTCGTGCTGGCAATGCGCGACGACGCCGTATTAAGCGAAGCGTTTTCCCACATCCCGCCGGAGGCCGCCAGATTCGAAAACCGGTTTAAGGGGATTAAAAGCGGGTTCAGCCTTATGCTTTTATTAACCGCGATGCAGGCAATGCTGGGTTGGGGGGACGACGAATATGTCAAGCCTTATCAAAACACAGCTCTGGATGCGTTTAAGAGTATTCTGCCGCTTGCTTCATTAACGGAGATAACTCGCATAAGCGAGAGCTCTTCAAAGTATAATTACCCGTATATTGATGAGGACACATATTTCCCGTGTCAATATCATCTGGAGACATTGTCTTATACGAAGTCATGGCGGACGCCGGAAAACATAGGGTTGATGACAAGAGCTTTGAATCATTATAACGATATCACAGCCGGCCCCGATCCAATCCATGTCAAAATAGGCGGGAAGTTTTACGTTCCTTTTCCGCTGAATATGGGCAACGCGCCGATTAGGGCGTTTCGCGCTGATTTAATAGACTGCATAACCTACCGCCGCCTGCTGACCGAAATCGCAATGCTGGGCGTTGGTGACGGCGTCGGCTGTATCAGGGAATCACTTGTTAATATCGAAGAGGCGATGGATAAGGACGGAATCCTGCGTTTGAAGTTCGATGAGCCGCATAACAAACGTTATTCGCCCAAAAAGATTGAGTATCCCACAGCGTATTCCGATGTGCGCCTTGAACCCGACTATACGCGTAAATACGCGCTGGAATGCGATTTGACATTCTGGGCGGTGCAGCTGGTATATCTTTCAAACAGATAAAGGAGAGAAAATTAATATGCAAATAAGCCACATGCCGCCCCTTGACCCGGATTTTATACCGCTGGCCAAGCTGTTTAACGAATATGACGGCACGTTTAAAGCCGGTATCGCCGTGGAGCGTCTGGGCGAGATATCATGCGTTGTATTTAATATGCAAAATTCCGCGCGCCCCACCGATACCGATAAGGAAATGGCCCTGCTTCTGCTCAAGTCCATGCTGTGGGTTTACGGCGGGCATAAGGTGATTATAGGCGGCTCGGAGGGGCTTGCCGCATATATAGGCGGTCTTCGTGATACCACATTAAAATTCGACTGGGACTTTATGGCAGGCGTGTACGAGCGGCCTTTCGAGGTTGTTTCCGTGCCTTTTGAAGATTTGCCCGAAGCCACGGCAAGAAGCGGGAAAGCGGCGGAACATAACATGAATGGCTGCCGTCTGGGCTTCGACGCCGGGGGCAGCGATATAAAGGTTTCGGCGGTTATCGACGGCGAGGCCGTGTTCTCCGAGGAGATCGTATGGCATCCCAAGATAAACAGCGACCCTGCCTATCATTATAAGTTTATTGTGGACGCGATGAAGCTGGCGGCATCCAAGATGCCCCGGGTTGACGGCATCGGCGTCAGCTCCGCCGGGATTTATGTGGATAACAGAACAATGGTTGCGTCGCTGTTCATAAAAGTGGGCAAGGACGACTTCGATAAACATGTAAAAGACATATACATCCGCGCCGCCGCCGAGCTGGGCAATCCGCCGATGGTCGTGGCCAACGACGGGGACGTTACGGCCCTCGCGGGGGCGATGGAGTACGGCGAGGGCCGGATTCTGGGTATCGCGATGGGTACCAGCGAGGCCGGGGGGTATATCGACGAAAACGGGAGCATTACGGGATGGCTTAACGAGCTGGCCTTTGTTCCGGTGGACGCGAACCCTGCCGCGATGCTGGACGAATGGTCCGGCGACCGGGGCAGGGGAGTTAAGTATTTCTCCCAGGATGCGGTAATCAAGCTGGCCCCCGCCGCCGGGATTGAGATACCGGCGGACTTATCCCCCGCCGAAAAGCTGAAAATTGTGCAGGAGCTGATGGCGGCGGGCGATAAACGCGCCGCGCTGATCTATGAGTCCATCGGATGCTATCTGGGATATTCCCTAGCCTGGTATTCTATGTTTTATTATTTCAAACGCGTGCTGCTTATGGGCAGGGTAGTGTCCGGCCAGGGCGGGGCAATTATCCTGGAGAAAGCTAAAGAGGTGCTAAAGGACGAGTACCCAAGCCTGTACTCCGTGTTAGAGCTGCACCTCCCCGACGAGAAGAGCCGCAGGGTAGGGCAGTCTGTCGCCGCGGCGTCGCTGCCGGTGATTAATTAAGGAGGCGCTCATGCTTCTATATGACAATACAGTAAAAGCCGCAAGGCGTCACATTTGGAGCGCGATAACCGGCGGCGCGGGCGGCAGCGCCGGGATAGCTATAATGGAGAGGGGCTCTCTGGTATACTCCGAGGGCTTAGGCATGGCTGATCGGGAACAGTCGCGGCCCGTGACCGGCAGGACGCGCTTCGATATAGCGTCTATCAGCAAGATTTTCCTTACCGCCGCCGTCCTGAAGCTGCGCGAGCAAGGCAAGGTTGGCTTGGACGAACCGTTTTGCTCATATGTGGACGGCTTTGTGATGGCGGACCCGCGTTATAAAGACATAACGGTGCGGATGATGCTCAACCACTCGTCCGGGCTGATGGGAAGCTGCTATAACAACGCATTCTGCCATGAACCCTACGAGGGCTATATGGATCATATGCTCGCCGCAATGCGCTATTCGCATCTTAAACATGACCCCGGCGCGAAATCCTCCTATTGCAACGACGGTTTCGCGTTATGCGAAGCGTTGGTGGAAAACGTATCCGGCGTTAAATACATCGATTTCCTGAGCGAACATATCTTTATACCACTAAGTATGAACGATACCGGCGTTAGCGTTGGCATCGCAGGCGCAATCGACGCGGCGGAGCTGTATGACGGCCCCACGGGTAAAAAGACCCCGCTGGAGGTGCCGTGCAGCCTTGCCACGGGCGGCCTGTCGTCAACGCCGGAGGATCTGTGCCGGTTTGGGCAGAGCTTTTGCAAAAACGCGGCCGTCCGCGTCCTTTCCGATGAAAGCCTCGCGATCATGCGGAATTCAATCCCCACCGGTTTTTCCGATAAGCTGCGCACGCGCCAGGAAGACTGGCACCTAGGCTGGGATGTGAACGGTATGGATAAATACGCGAACCGAGGCATTCATGTGTTTATGAAGGGCGGCCTTACCGGTTACGCTTCGAAGTTTATCGTCCTGCCCGACCTGGATGTGTCTTTCGCGCTGTCTTTCGCTGGGGGCAGCCCTTCGCAGAAGACGGCTTTGCTTATACTGGACGCCTTTTTGGAGGAGAAGGGCTTCGGTTCCTTTGCTTCCCCGGTTAAGCGGAAGCCCGTACCCGAGCCTATTTCAGTTGATATCCTGCGCTTCGCGGGGTATTACAGCAACGGAAGCGCGGCGGTTCAATTTACGTTTCCCGATAATGAAACCCTCAAAATACGCCCGCTGCTTTCCGAGGACGCCCCGGCTTTGTTTTATCACAGCGGCGGCAGTTTTTATTATAAAAGCGGCGCGTTTGCGAACACAGACGGCTCCGTCCCCCATTATTTTGCGGAGGCGGACGGAATGGCCTTCTTCGCAGCGGAGAACGAGCACTGCTCCGATCTGGTATATCAAAAACTGGAATACATAAACGGCCCCAAGCTCTTAAACTGGGATATCGACGGCAAGACCTGGCTCAATATCAATATCGACGCGGATCAGGACAACTGGAACGGGATGTTTGTCGTAAAGTCCGCGTTGATAAAGGAACTGCCGGGTTATATAAACTTCGCGGGCGTTAAGGCCGTAAAAGCAGGGGATTACGCGGCCCCGGTCGGTACTTATTTCCGTGATCAAACCGAGCTGTTGCTTAAGGAAGAGAACGGCATCCTTACCGCTTATGTAACCGACTATATCATGCGCCGGGAGGACTCGGCTCTCCCGCTTCCGCAGGGCGATACGGTTGTCCAGGCCCATTCGGGGCGTACAACGTTATGGTATAAAACGCAGTCCGACAGCGTTTTGACAGTTAAAACCGTCCCTGGGGCTTCCGCGTGGGTTATAAGCCCTGACGGCAAGCAGCTGTATGACAGTCATTACCAATGCTTGGGAGAAGGCGTCCCCTTCTTTGCGCCTAAAGGCAGTTTCTTGGTTCTGCGCGGCGCCGTAAATGGCGTTTTGGTACAGGCTTCATAGTAAAGTCTTGACAAAGACTGTATTTTTGTAGTATTCTAACCATATGGGTATTCATTATGTTGAAAATGGAAGCAAACAAAGCCACAGGCCCATAAAAAAGCTGCTTATCCGCAAATTGCCGGTTTTCGGTCTATTTGCGGCGGCGGCTTATTGTTTATGGGTTTTTAATGCCGGTAAAGAGGATATTACCGAGCAAATGAACTGGTATTATGGCGGAGGGATATAAATAGCATATGGGATCCAATAACAGCCGCATCTTTTTAGTGGATGACAATATTATCAATCTGAACGCGGGCAAGAATGTTTTGCAGCATAGATACAATGTCGTGACAATCCCGTCCGGGGAAAAGCTGCTGCAGACATTGGAGCGGGTAAAGCCGGATTTGATTCTTTTGGACGTTGAGATGCCCGGGTTGAACGGTTACGATACGATAAAGAAGCTAAAGGCAAACTCTGATACCGCTCCGATACCCGTTATATTCCTTACAGGCAAAAGCGATACCAACGACGAGCTCCTGGGTCTTCAGCTGGGAGCGGTCGATTACATAGCAAAACCCTTTTCCCCGCCGCTCCTCCTTAAAAGGATCGAGCTGCATCTGCTGCTGCAAAAACAGCAGAACGAGCTGAAAAACTTTAACGACAACCTGATCCAGCTTGTTAAAGAACGCACCGAAGACGTTACGGCCCTGCAAAACGCCGTTATCATCTGGGCCGCTGAGATGGTGGAGTTTAGGGATGAGGAAACGGGCCATCATATTGAACGCGTTCAAAAATACTTGCAAATCCTTCTGGAAGCGATGAGCTTGAGCGAAAGATATGCAGCGGAAATATCCAGCTGGGATATAGAGGCGTTCCTTAAATCCGCTCTTCTCCACGACGTGGGCAAAATCCGCATCCGAGACGAAATTTTACTTAAAAAAGGCAAGCTGACGGACGACGAGTACTCCACAATGAAGCAGCACGCCAATTACGGGAAGATTCTTCTGGAAAATCTGCAGGAGCTTGTGCCCAACCAAGCCTTTTTAGACTACGCCAAAACCCTGGCCCACAGGCACCATGAACGCTGGGACGGCACCGGATACCCCGATAATCTGAAAGGCGACGAAATACCTCTGCAAGCGCGTATGATGGCCATAGCGGACGTATACGACGCCCTTATATCCGAGAGGCCGTATAAAAAAGCCTTATCGCATGAAGAGGGTTTACAGATAATTAAGGACAGCCGAGGAACACATTTCGATCCTAATTTGACAGACTTGTTCGTCAGCCTGTCTGATAAAATAAAAGATGTAAGCGAGGCGGTTAAACTTGGCAAAACACAAACCGCGCAATTCACCAAGATTAAATAGAATCATAGCGGTTACATTCAGCGGGATTTTCGCCATACTATTTATAATTATCGTGTTTTTCGCCAGAGCGCTTTTTAACAGCGGGCTTTCTGAGGCGGAGAACCTTAACACGGAATATGCCAGCCATATTACCGCATCCGCTAAAAAGCGGCTGAATAACATGGTGAATATGCTAAAACTGGTAGGGGAAGCCGCCGGGGCGATGGAACGCGGGCCGGGTTTTGAGAGGGAGACCAAAGAAGCCGACCGCGTACTGCTTTCTATTATGCAAATGTATCCTGAACTGTATTGCGCCGGGTTTCATTTTAATATTGGCGAGTTTTATGACGACAACTATTTCACAAGAGAATACATTAGGCCCGACGGTTTTATTGTGGTAAATGACAGCTACGCCCCGGGGGAATTTATGCCTGAAGGCGGGGAATATCCGTGGCACACGGTCCCCCTTGAAACAGGCGGCGTTTATTTCGGAGAAGGTACTTTTTACGAATACCAGCCCGAAGTCGGCCCTGTTTTCACCGCCACAATAAGCGCCCCTATCATATCGGACGGAAGAGCGGTAGGCGTATGCGCCGTCGATATTATGTACGGGGAAATGCTCGACATCCTTGCGAGGGACGAATACGGGGGAATGGCAAGCGACCGCGAACTGCTCCTTTTGAACGATGAAATGCTTATTTTGAGCGCTACAGCCGAATCCTTTATTAATAAAGAAATGAATGATTTGGGGTTTTTGGAAACTGAGGCGTTTCATACTGCCGCGGACGAGGGCGTGCCGCATTTCGATACAGCGGTATCGCCTGTGTCGGGCGAGAATGCCCTGATGTCGTTTTGGCCCCTTGAGGTGGGTCCAGATGGCGAAAAATCTGTTTTCTACCTATATATAGAAACGCCTATGAGCAAACTGTACACACCGATATACCAGACGCTGGCTGTTGTCATAATCAGCGGAGCGGCCGGGTTAGCGCTGGTTCTTTTCATTTGCTTGAAACAAGCGAAGAATATTCTGCACCCTATAAGAGGGCTTACCGCTTACGCTATGAGGATTGCCGATGGGGATTACGATATTGATCCTCTTGAAGACGTAGATTATAAAGACGATAACAGCGAAATAGGAACGCTGAGAAAAGCGTTTAATAACATGCTCCGTATTCTTAAAGAGAACCTGCGTACTGTGGAAAGGCGTGTTGACGAGCGTACCCAGCGAACCTTTAAACTGAGTAATTATATTAAGCTCCTGATTGACAGCACTTCCGACGTCTACCTTCTGGTGGATCAGGATAACAGAGCCGTCTATTGCAGCGTCAGCTTGGTTAAGCTCCTCGGGCTCAGGGGCTTTGAGGAAATCGTAGGCAAAACTATGGAGCAGGTGCTGGCGCTTTATCCCGACAGAGAATACGCAAAGCGCAGCGCCGTCCTGATTGAACGAATCATTTCCGGCGAGGACTGGATTGTCGCGGACGACACGATTAATTGGCCTTCGGTAGGCCAGCGCGCCTACAGGATAACCCTGCGCAGGGTCTTAGACAGCAACGGGAATTTTGACGGCATAGTTCGTATAATGAACGACGTTACCGATCTGCGTATGGAGGAAGCGGAGCTGCGCTTGAACGACATGCTGTATTCAACGCGGCTCCCGTCGTTTGTTTGGGACGACGACGGCGTAGTGATCGCCTTTAACGATGAATGCGCGCGTATTTTCGGGCTTGATGAAAACATATCGCCGCAGGATTTCCATAACCATATATTAAACCTCAGGCCCATTATCCAACCTGGGGGCAGGGACACCGAATCTATCCGCCAGGAGGTCTTCAGAGACGCGCTGGAAAAGGGCTTTGCCCGGACTAATTTTCAAATATTCAAGAGCGACGGGAGCCTAATGCACCTTGCGGTTTCCGTTACGCGGATTCTGTGGATGACCAGTTACAGGCTTGTGGTCTATTTCCACGATATGACCGACATCGTATCGATGGAAGCCGAGACAAGGCAGGCCGAGGAACGCGTCAGGCTTATGCTGGACGCGACGCCGCTGTGCTGTAACCTCTGGGACGAGGACTATAACAATATCGAATGTAACGAAGAGGCGTTGAAACTCTTCGGCCTCCCCGACAAAGAAAGCTACCTGAACAATTACTTGGACCTCTCCCCGGAACTCCAGCCTGACGGTGAGCTGTCCACATTAAAGATGCTTAAATACATAAAAGAGGCCTTCGAAAACGGCAGGGTCGTTTATGAATGGATGCACCAGAACATTGACGGGGAAGCGCTGCCGACAGAGGTTACGCTGGTAAGGATATCCAAGGGCAGCGGCTATATCGTGGCGGGATATACGCGTGATTTACGCGAACACAGAAAGATGATGGCCGAGGTCTTTGACGCGAACGACCGCACTCAGATAATGCTGGACGGGATGCCGCTGATATGTATAATGCGGGATGAAAACAGCAACGTTATAGACTGTAATATGGAGGCTGTAAGGGTCTTCGGCGCGAAGGACAAGGAAGACTTTATCGAGAATTACCACAAGGTCAATCCCAAGCGCAGGCCTTACGTCCCAGAAGACGCGGATATTGACGCGGACAACGGCGAAGCGGCGCTGGAAGAAGGCCTACCTGAAGGCGTCCAGAAGGTGCTGTATACCTTCAGCGGCGAGCCGTTGCCTGTGGAGACTACGCTGGTTCGCATAAAATGGAGGGACTCTTTCAGATATCTTACCTATTCCCGCGACCAGCGCGAAAAGATAGCACAGGAAAAGAAAATGTCGGAGACGATTGAGATACAGCACCAGATGGAGCTGCAAAAGGAAATGGCCCAGGCCGCTTCGGAAGCGAAGAGCCAATTCCTCGCCAACATGTCGCATGAGATACGCACCCCTATGAACGCGGTGCTTGGAATGTCGGAGCTGCTGCTGTCGGATAACCTGAGCAGCCGCCAGCAGCGCTATGTAAAGGATATCAAGATATCCACGATGGCGCTCCTTGACATAGTCAACGAAATACTGGACGTTTCAAAAATACAGTCCGGTAAACTTACGCTGTCGCCGGTTCATTATAACTTTAGGCAGCTTGTGGATAATATAAGCTCTATGTTCCGTTTCCTGGCCCAGAATAAGAATATCGCCTTTAAAATGGAAATGCGCGGCGGGATACCCAAGTCTCTGTATGGCGACGATGTGCGGCTCAGGCAATGTTTGCTGAATGTCCTGGGCAACGCGGTTAAATACACGGTAGAGGGGTATGTGAGCTTCTTGGTGGATGTTTCGGATGATTTCATCCGCTTTTCGGTTACAGATACCGGACACGGCATCCCTGAGGAAGACATACCGTATCTCTTTGAGGCGTTTTCCCAAGCCGACCGGCAAAAGAACCGCTATAAACCGGGTACTGGGCTGGGCCTTGCTATAACGAAGGCCCTGCTGGAGATGATGGAAGGTGATATCAGCGTTGAAAGCATTTACGGCAAGGGCTCGGTATTCCGCATAACGATACCGAAGGTTCTTGGGGACGAAAACCTAATCACGAACGAAGGGGATATGGAGACCCCGATATCGGCGCCGGAGGCGAAGGTGCTGGTGGTTGACGACAACGAAATCAACCTTAACGTAATGTGCGGCCTGCTTCAGCTCTATGATATCACAGCGGACACGGCGTCGAGCGGCCCGCAGTCCATTGATATGATAAAGAAAAAACATTATGACCTGGTGTTTATGGATCATATGATGCCTGTTATGGACGGCGTTGAGGCGACGGCGATAATCCGGGAGGCCGGTATCTCCGTGCCGATAATAGCGCTTACGGCCAACGCCGTAATCGGCGCGAAGGAGATGCTCTTATCCTCGGGGATGAACGATTTTCTTTCAAAGCCGATTATTAAGGCTTCTCTTAACCGTGTTCTGCGTGAATGGCTGCCGCCCGAGAGCTTCTTCATCCTTACGCCGGAAATTATGGCTGCAAGGGAAAGCAAGCCCGGTTCCGTAAATGATCTGTGGCGAAAGCTGGAGAATATTTCAGACCTGTCGGTGCATCAAGGGCTTGAGCGCGTCTTCGGCGCGCGCGACGTGTACGAGAGATCCCTCAAAATGATGGTAAAGGAGATCGACAACTGCGGGCGCAAGCTGACAACGTTTATGGAGGCGGGCGACATACGCGCCTTTACTATTGAAGTACACGGAATGAAGGGAGCTTTGGATAATATCGGGGCTACGGAGCTTTGCGCTATGGCCAGGGACTTGGAAGCGTCGGGGAACGAGAACAATAGCATGGCCTGCGCTGCGGGTTTGGGGCCGTTCCTTGAACGCCTCCAAATAATGCAGAGCCAGCTTAAAGAGGCTTTCGCAGAGGACGATATCCATGAAGGCCCCGCAGATATCCCGGCCGAACTGCCGCAGATACTGGAAAACCTCATTCCCGCGATGGCTCAGACGGATTTTACCGCTATCGACGAGGAAATAGATAAACTGGCGGCACTTACATTGAACGGCAAGGTTAAGGAACAGGCCGAGCGCGTCCGCGACGCCGTGCTGATGATGGATTACGACGGCGCGGCGCAGGTCATTAACGAGATGCTGGCTGAGATTAACGCGGCTGCAAGGGCTTAAGATGGAATATTTACTGATTGTTCTCGCCATATTTATTTTCGCTGCCGGGTTAATCCGTTACTGGATTGCCAAGGACAATAAAAAACGCAAAGCCCGCCTGAACGCGTCTTTCGGCAAGGTTCCGCCGGACGGGGAGTTTGAAGCGGTCAGCATTTCGATGTACGATTTCTATAAAAAGGACGTTACTCAAGGCCCCCGGATAGACGATATCACCTGGAACGACTTGGAGATGGACCGGGTTTTTTCGCGGGTCAACGCCTGTAACAGCTCCGCCGGTGAAGAATATTTATATAACCGCCTGCGTATGCCTCAGTTTGAGGCCGGAGCTTTTGAAGCGCGGGAAGAACTGATTGCCTTCTTTGACAGTCACCCCGATGAACGATTACAGGCTATGACGGCTCTAGCGAAGCTGGGCAAGCGTAATTATAACGGGCTGCCCGGGCTGATATTCGGCCATGACCGGAAGCCGCTGCCGTATCCGCATCTGTATAAAATCCTGTCCATACTGCCTTTCGCCGGAGCCGCATTATTGTTTTTCAGCCAAACGATAGGCGTAATGTCAATCATATTGGTGTTTGCGATAAACATGACTGTTTACTTCCTTGTACGAAGGCGCTTGAACCAAAAAATCCCGGTGGTCGAATATCTGAGAACGCTGTTGATCTGCTGCGGAAGGCTCTGCGGTATTAAGTCCATGCAGCCCCATACGGCGGAACTGAACCGCCTTTTCAGTTTCTTCAGGCCAATGATAGGAAAGCTCCCCGCGTTTGCCAATCCCTTCGCAAAAGAAATGGAAATGCTAGCTATCTATCCCAAAATCCTGTTTCTGGTTGACGAGCGCCGTTATAATAGGGCCATAAAGACGTTAAGCAAGTATAACGACGAGTTCATAGCCCTGTATGAAGCGCTGGCAGAGATAGACGCGGCGCTTTCAATCCTGTCGTACAGAAAGAGCCTTCCGCAATATACGATACCAGAGTTTAGCGATACGAACGCAATCGAGTTTGACGGCATGTTCCACCCGTTATTGGATCGCCCTGTGACGAATGACGGGATCATTACGAAAAACGGCTTGATAACCGGCTCTAACGCCTCGGGAAAGTCTACGTTTATCAAGGCTCTGGCGGTCAACGGGATTCTTGCTCAGACCATTAATACCTGCGCGGCCGCAAGGTTCAAAACCAGGCCGTCGCTGGTGGTTACGTCGATGGCTATGCGGGACGATATCTCGGGCGGCGAAAGTTATTTCATCGTCGAGGTAAAGTCAATGAAACGGATTTTGGATTATATCGGCGAATATCCCTGCGCCTGCTATATCGACGAGATACTTAGAGGCACGAATACGATAGAACGTATAGCAGCCTCAACGGCGGTTCTTGAATATATCCATAAAAAAGACTGCCTCTGCGTCGCGGCCACCCATGATATTGAGCTGACCTCTATACTTGCGGATAAATACAGCAACTATCATTTCAGCGAGCGGATAAGCGACGACGGCATCGTGTTTGATTATAAGCTCAAGGACGGCCCTGCGGCAACAAGAAACGCAATAAAGCTGCTGGGCTTTATGGCGTTTGACAGGGAGATCGTGGAGCGGGCGGAGGAGCTGACAAGGGGTAAAACATCATATTGAAAAATCATTACTCAAAAGGTATAATATTACTGGATGGGATGATTATTTATGGATGTCCATAAAAACTATGACGCCGTTTTCAAAGAAGTTATGGTATTGTTCAAGGACAAAACATTGGATTTCCTCGGTCTGCATAATATAGCCCCGATAACAGAGCCTCTGCGGACTGAAAATGTTCGGATAGAAATTAACTCGGAGCTGCTTGATCTTACGTTCGCGTTACAAGACGGGAAGGGCGCTCATTTTGAAGAAGAAGTGGATTTGTCCCGAGACGATATGCTTCGCTTCGGCAGTTACCATTTGAATTTGTGTCGGGTATATAAAAGGGATTTCATTACAATTATCTTCTTAAAGAACCCGACAAATATTAAAGAACTCCGAACGGAGCAGCTCAATTTTACGCCGATAATTGTACAGTGCTCAGAGTTTAACGCAGACGTAGTGCTTGACAGATTGAAAACGGGCGTGGCTAATGGGGAACCGATAAACGAGTTGGAGTTGATTTATCTCCCGTTATTCCACAGTAATAAGTACAGCCCAACGGAACTGTTCCGAGAGAGCGCGGCGCTTGCCAAAGCCTTGCAAATTGAGGATAACCGCAGGATGAAGGTTGCCGCGCTGCTATATGCGCTTGCCGGTAAAGTTGTGGAAACAACGGAGCTAGACAAATTTTGGGAGGAAGTAAATATCATGGGTAATAAAATCATTGAGTATGCAGAGGGATATGGGGCGAAGAAGGAAATGGAAAAAACCGTTCGCAGGATGATTTCGCTCGGGTATGACTTTGATGAAATTATTAAGGTTACGGGGATTGCCCCGGAGCATCTGCGTGAAATTACCGAAAGCGAAGCTGTACTCACTCCGCGGTAACATGAAACTCCGCTGTCACCGCGCCGCCGATCTCGTTTTCGAGCTGTAGGCTCCCTCCGTGCTTCTCGCACAGCAGTTTTGAGGTATAAAGCCCCATGCCGAAATGAACTATATCCGCTAAGTCTTTTTCGCCGCGGTAATAGGGCAGGGCGGCTTTCTTCAGCGCCTCCGCGGAAAAGCCTGGGCCGTCGTCCTTAACTGTCACGCGCAATATGCGGCCGTCAGTATAACAGCGCACCGCAACCGAGCTTTTGGCATAGCGCGCCGCGTTGGACAACAGGTTTTCGCAGACGCAGGCCACTGCCGGGGAATCGGCATGGATAATCCCGGAACCGGCGGCCTCAAAGTCCAGCCTCTTATCCCCGGCAAGATGACCAGCGGCCTCCTTTATATCGCCGCAAAGCGATTCATATTCTACATCGGCGGGTTCAAGGCTTAGTTCCTCCAGTTTCTGCACCGAGGACATCGCCTCGGTATAACCCTCCAACCGGCTAATATAAAGACCCATCGTAGCAAGGGTCTCCAGGGCTTTATCATCGCTAATGCCGCCCTCGGGAACGAAGCGGCGCAGAAAATCGAGGTAGCCCCGGAGGACGGTAAGTGGCGTCCGCAGATCGTGAGCGAAGGCTGCGTTCAGTTGCTTACGGCCCTCTATCATGCGCCACATCTCGCGGTTCGTTTCCAGCAGCGCCTTGCGCATAGTCTCAAATGACGCGGTAAGACGCCCGAACTCATTACGGCTTGCGTATTCCAGCGTATAATCCAGGTCTCCCCCGGCTATTCGCGCCGACGCCTTATCCAGTATCTGCAAGGGTTTCTTCAGTTTCCGCAGATAGAAGAGAATGCCCACCGCAAGGACGCATATAATCCACACAACGGGCACGACAAGCACCGACAGTACAGAATACATTGAAAAGAGAAACCTGTCTTCTTCAGAGAATTCATCCTCCAGCGGTTTTGAATAAATCCATATCCCGCCTTGCAGCGCATTCCCTTCCGCGTCGGTAAGAGTGGCGTATTGGGCTATTTCATCCCTGTGGCTTTGGTATATATTGTAAATATTGTTTTTAAGGTTTTCAAACAGCGTATTAAACAGCACAGTAAACAGCAGCGCTGCTATTATCCCTACTGCGGCGTATATAAAAAAGCTCCATTTTAACGAAAGATTCCGAAGCGGATGGATGCCGCCCTTTATCTCCATTTATAGCCCACTCCCCATACCGTCTCTATATGCTCGGCGGCCCCGGCCGCTTTGAGCTTGGCGCGGATACGTTTGATATGCTCCGCCACAACGGAGCTGCTACCTTCGGCGTCATAACCCCACAGACTCTCATAAAGGCGTTCCTTATCAAAGACCATACCCCGGTTCTGAGACAATAGGGCGACGATATCAAACTCCTTTTTAGCCAAGTCCGCAGGCCGGCCTCCGACGCTTATCTCACGCGACGTATAATCTATTACGAGGTCGTCCTCAAAGCGAACCTTAGCGTTGGTTTGGCGGCGGCCTTCCCGCCGCAGATGTGCCATTACCCGGCTGCCCAATTCGTCAATCGAGAACGGCTTTGTGACATAGTCGTCTCCGC
>JAISVU010000175.1 GCA_031271375.1 Clostridiales bacterium
GACCGAGGTTGTCGTCAGCAACCCCTCGGGATACATAATCACTGACATCGCGCTCTCTGGCTCCGGCGGGGGCGGCGTTGTGGTCACCCCAATAACTTCAATGATCCCCATTCTCAGACCCGGCGAATCGGAAGTCGTGCCGGTACATCTAAACGCGTTGAACGTGGCCACAGGCGGGAGCGGCGCCGACTGCACAATCACCGCCGTATATCAATACTCTGCGGACGGGGAAACCAATATGCAGCCCGGTACCGCCAGCGGCTTCGTCGCCGTATATGTTACCGACAAGCCGCAGGCCCCCGGCCCCGCGACGCCGACGCCTGTACCAACCCCTGTGCCGGAGCGGGCGGCGGATCTTGTAATGACGTCCCCCGCCAGCTATATCACGACGAAGCCCGGCGAATCCGTCAATATCGGCATCGTAATGCAGAACAACCATAAGACCAACATCGCCAGCAGCCTTGTCTTAACGACCGCGATGGCGGTGGACTTCAAGACAGAGTTTGTGCGCAAGAGCCCCACCGTCATCCGCCCCGGCGAGAAGGACACGTTCTATTTCATCGTAACCCCCAGCGCAAACTGCAAGCCGGGTTATTACGACGTTCCGTTCAACTATCAGTATCAGGGCCCCGACAGCAAGACCTACAAGGGAACAGGCACTGTGAAGATCCAGGTGGAGGAATCGCCGGTGTCGCAGCCCAGCCTGGTTATCGACGGCTTCGGAACCAGCGCAGATGTCATCAACGCGGGCGATTCATTTGAGGTTTTCGCCAATATAACCAACATGGGCAGCGGCGTAGCCGAGTCCGTTGAGGTAACGGCCTCGGGCTTTACCACGCAGACCATTTCGCTCTCCGGGTCAGACACCGCGATATTACAGCCCATCGGTATCGGCCTCAGCTCAAAAGCTACCTTTAACCTGTCGGCCAACGAAACTATGGCCGCCGGTGCATACCCGATCAAGTTCACGGTCACTTATAAAAACTCCGCCGGGGAAGAAAAGACATTCGAGAGCCAATACTACATAAACGTGGCTTACGAAGGCGGCGCGGCCAAACGCGCGCAGCTGGACACCTACACGTTTGAAATGACAAAAGGGCCTTTGGAAGTCGGCGACACGATAACCGTGAACTATGTCTTTGTCAATAACGGCTCCGCCCCAGCCGAGAACATCCGCGTAACCGCGAGGAACCCCGAGGGCGTGCTGGTTCCCACCAGCGATAATATACAGCTTGTGGATGAGCTGATCGAAGACGACGCCTACCAGATGATCTTTACGTTCACCCCCACGGAGGCCGCCAAGTCCCAAACCTACATGATAGAGATAGAGACGAAGTATGACACGGGCCGGAAGAACGCCGACGGCTCGGTCGAGACGCTGACATTCGTAAAGAACTCCGGCGCTTATGTGAGCAATCCTGAAGAGGAAGAGGAAGAAAACCGCGCCGGGACAGCACCGAGGGCGAGGCTCACGGTTACGGATATGACCGGCCCCGCCGAATCCCTCGGCATCGGCGAGACAGGCGTCATTCAAATGACAATAAGGAATAGCGGCAACAGAGCCGCGACCAATATCAAGGTTGACGGCTCCGCAACAGGCGAGGCTTTGGCGGGGCTTGAGCATTCCTCTGTCGCGGTGCAGACCATCAGCGAGCTGCGTGCGGGGGAATCCCAAACGATAGAGTTCTCTTATACGCCCGGGCCAAGCGCGAAGTCCAAGACCTACACCATTCCTTACGCAATAGACTATGAGAACGGGCTGTTCACCACTGACGAACGGCGCGTAACGGAGAGCTTTTCGGCTTACGGGAGCATCAGCGTCCTGGGAGCGGACGACGACGGCGCCGCCGCCAACGTAATCGTATCGGCGTTCAAGAGCCCCGAAGGCTCCTACGACGTGGGCGAGAGCGGCTCGTTCACGCTGACGCTGGTAAACAACGGGGACAAGGCCGCGAAGAACATCAAGGTCAGCGCTCAGCCAGAGGCCGGGATAGTCCCTTCGCTGACCGGTAACATCCAGTCTGTAACCATTCTCGAGCCGGGAGCGGAGTATCAAATGACGTTCGCGTTTATGCCCGCTTCCTCGGCCAAGACCCAGGCCTACAGCGTGGGCTTCACGGTTGAGTACGAAAACGGGCGGCAGACATCCGACGGGCAGAACGAACGTATGACCTTCACTCAGTACGGGAGTTTCAGCGCAAGCGTCGCCGGGACCATTGACGACGGAAGGCGGGCAAGCCTCAGCCTCCAAAGCATTGTTAATCCCGAGGGGATCATCGGCCCGGACGGCAGGGGCATCTTCGAGCTGACTATCGAAAACACCGGGCAGAAGGCGGCGTCCAATATACGCGTATCCGTCGCGAACCTCCCCGGCGGCCTGACATACGCCTCCTCCAGCGCGAGAACTATAAACGGCATAGCGGCTGGCGCGTCGGCGACAGTGTCCTTTGAGCTTAAACCCAACGCCTCCGCCGTGACACAGACCTATACGCCGGAATTCACGATAACCTACGAGAACGGCGGCCTTGCCGAAAACGGCAGGCATGAGACCGAGAGTTTTTCCGCCTACGGCAGCATGGAGGTCAATATACCGCCTACAGCCGGGGCAAAGCTGGTTGTCTCGCGGCTTTCCGCCCCCACGGGCGAGTATAATGTGGGCAGCGTGGGGACATTCAGCCTTACCGTGACGAACAGCGGCGACAAGCCCGCGTCCAACGTGAAGCTGACGGCTCAGATACCCGAGGGTCTGGTACCCTCTTCCCCCAGCGTCCTTACCGAGACAGGGCTTGCGCCTGGGGATTCGGCGGAGTTCAGCTTCTCCGTTATGCCTAGCAGCCAGGCCAGAACCCAGTTCTATGCGATAGGCTTCCAGGTGGATTACGAAAACGGCCTCGCCGGGGCCGACGGCAGACCGGAAACCGCCAGCTTTTCCCAGTATGGGAGCATGGACGTTAAAACGGACATAGGCGATGACGGAACCAGCGCGAACCTCAGCATTTCCGGGCTTGAAAGCCCCGAGGGAAGCTTCGCCATTGGTAAGAGCGGGGATATCCGGCTTACGCTGACCAATAACGGCGACAAGGCAGCCACAAATATCCGTATCAGCGCCGCGCCTCCCGCAGGGATCGTGCCATCCTCGCCCAGCATACAATCTATTAACACGCTGGAGCCCGGGGCTTCCGTCGCGCTGACATTCTCCTTTATGCCCAGCTCCGACGCGAGAACCCAAACCTACGCTGTGGGCTTCGATGTAGAGTATGACACGGGGCGCAGCTTAACCGACGGGCAGAAGGAGCGGTCGAAGTTCTCCCAGTACGGGAGCATCGCCGCCAATGTCCCCGCCGAGTCCAGCGACGGCACGAAGAGCGTTCCCAAGATAATTCTGAGCGAGTATAAGATCATCAGCGATAATGAAGAGAACCCGCTTATCGTACAGGCGGGCCATGAGTTCGACGTGTATCTCCGCATAAAGAACACGCACCCGACAAAGACGGTTAAGAATATCATCGTCTCCCTCAGCGTGCCGGACAGCGCCACCGCCACAGGCACAACCGCAACAAACAACGTCTTCACGCCGGTGAACGCGAGCAACTCCTTCTACATCGACGAAATCGAGCCGGGCGGCGAGCTGGAAAAAACCATCAGGATGTTCTGCCTTAATAACGCCGTGGGCAAGAACTATACGATGCTGGCCAAATTCAACTACGAGGATGACGACGGCAACGCCCACACCGCTACCGAGGAATTCGGAATAACCGTAAGCCAGATAGACGAACTGGACATCGAGGCGATCCCCTTCCCCGAAATGATGTATGTGGGCAGCGAGCATTACCTCTTCTTCTATTTCCGCAACACCGGGTTTGTTACGCTGCGCAACCTGAAGATAATCGCCGAGGGCGAGGGGTTTGAGTGGAACAACGCGAACCTTCTTGTCGGTCACTTCACCTCGGGCAGCTCCGATTACTTCGACGCAAGCCTTACGGCGATTGAACCCGGCGAGCATACAATCAAGATCACGGCGACATATTCCCTGGATACCGGCGAGGAAATAGAACTGGTTGAAGAAGGCGTCGTAAACGTAATGGACATGGGCGGCGACCCGTCTATGGCTGGATATAACGGTATGGGCGGCGGCCGGGTTGTCTCGATGTCCGGCGGCGGCGGTGTGGTGATTGTTGACGGCGGAATGGGCGGCGATATGATGGGCGGCGGCTCCGGCTTTGACCCGATGACCGGGGAGCCTATCGACGGCATGGGCGGCGGAACCGAAAGCGGGTTCGTGGGCTGGGTTAAAGGCGTGTTTAATTACTTTAACGCCAATGTATGGCCCTGGGTCGTAACCGGCGCCGTAATCGCCGCAGGCGTGTCCGTCGTGCTTGTTCGCCGCATTAGGCGGAGAAGGGCCTTCTCGCTGGAGGATTAGTATATAAAGGTTAAGGTGGAATTATGAGCGCTTTCGACACATTAAGCATGGCTCTTAAAAATCTGTATAAACGCAAGCTGCGCACCTTCCTTACGGTTCTTGGCGTTATCGTGGGCTCCTGCGCAATCATAATCATGATTTCGCTGGGCCTCGCGATAAACAAAAGCTTTGAGGACCGCATGATGACCACGCCGAACGCGACGACCATCATGATATATAACTGGGAGGTCTACAACGGACAGGACAAGGTATCGCCCGCCGTTGACGACGCAGCGCTTGCCAAGATCGCCCAGATACCGGATGTCGAAGCAGTCACGCCCTGGCTGAATAACTACGTTGCGGTCAAGGCGGGCCGCTAGTCCGCCGAGGTTCAAATAATCGGCGTTATCCCCGAAGCCCTGCCCGCTATGGGCATAACGCTGCAGGAAGGGCAGTTCCTGCAATCAAAGGACGAATGGGGCATGATGTTCGGCTCCGCGGTAGCGCAGAACTTTATGACCGCAAGGGAGCGCAATAACTGGTACATGCAGATGAACCGGGATCCGAACGCGAAGCCCAAGGTTGATTTGATGAATGACCGTTTGCAAGCCTCCGCCGATTACAGCTTCGGCATGGAAACCAATACCCCGGTTGAGGAAGGCTACGAAGGATATGAGGGCGAGAGCCAAAACGCCCAGCCGCCGGTAAAGCCTCATAACGTCAACGCCGTCGCCATTATGGCCCCCGGCGACGATTATGAGACGACCAGCGCGGCGTTTATGAACATTAAAACCGTGCAGCTGCTTATGAAGGAACGCGAGGAGATGTGGGGCCGTCAAGCCCGGGAATATAACGGTTATGAGGTAACGCGGATTAAAGCGACGACCGTCGCCGCTGTTGAAAATATCACGGCGGCCTTGCAGGATATGGGCTTTTCAGAGAATATTATTCAAACCCCCACGTCTTACATCTCCGAGCTAAAGGGGACGATGGCCAGCCTTCAGACGCTTCTTGGGGCTATGGGCATTATCTCCCTCTTTATCGCTACGATCGGCATATCCAACACTATGGTAATGTCGACGGTGGAGCGCACGCGCGAGATCGGCGTAATGAAGGTTATCGGCGCATCCCTGCGGGATATCCGCAAGCTCTTCCTGCTGGAGGCTGCTATAATCGGCTTCCTGGGCGGTCTGCTGGGCGTCGGGGTGAGCTATATCGCCTCGTTTATACTAAACAACAACGGCCAGTCCCTGTTCGCCTTCATGGACGCCTACAGCTATTACGGCGAGATGATGTCCAGCGACGTTTCAATCATACCCATATGGTTAAGCGCGGCTTCGCTCGGCTTCGCCGCCATAATCGGGCTTATAGCGGGGTTCTTCCCGGCCCAGCGCGCCACTACGATAAGCGCTCTGTCGGCTATAAGGGCGGAGTAAGCGGTAAAAAATAATGGGTGAATCGATGATACGTAACCCGGTTAAATTATACATAAAATCCGACACACTTACCCCTCGCATCGCTCTCCACGATAAATACAGCGTCAATAAATACGGCTTCGCCAACTGGGTCTTTGACCAGTACGTTTTAAGAGAAGGCATGAACGTGCTGGAACTGGGCTGCGGGACGGCGTCGGGCTGGGCCGGAAGGGTTACTCTGCCCGTTGGCATAAACGTGTGCCTTTCGGATTTCTCGCCGCTTATGGTAAAGAAGGCTGAAGACGCGCTGGGGGATAACCCCGCTTTCTCGTTTAAAGAGATTGATATACAGGATATCCCATTTAAAGGGCAGTCATTTGACTTGGTTATAGCGAATCATATGCTGTATCATGTGCCGGACATAAACAAGGCCCTGTCGGAGGTTTCACGAGTGCTTAAACCATCGGGCCGGTTCTGCGCGACGACGATCGGCTGGGATTCACTAAAAGAATTGAGCGATATGTACCGTAAGATGGACTATATTAATTCATACAACGATATCCCCGCAAATGCTGAGGAAGAGCTGCGCGGTTATATCAACGCCCAATTCATTGACGGGGTTTTCAAGATACGCAAAACACAGGGAATGTTCATCTCATCCCTCATTTAACATATTCACGCCAATTAAGGTCGCCCTGCTCCAGAGCCAGAATCAGCACCTCGGCGGTCGCCAGGTTCGACGCGAGGGGAATATTGTGCGTGTCGCAAAGCCTCGCCACCTCGTTAAAATCCGATTCCGGCAATATACGCACGTCCGGGTTGCACAGGAACACAACCAAGTCTATGTCGTTATGGGATATCTGCACGCAGAGCTGCTTCTCGCCGCCCACATGGCCGGGCAGGTATTTGTTCAGCACAAGCCCGGTGGCCTCCTCGATAAGCCAGCCCGTAGTACCCGTGGCGAACACATTGTGCTTACTCAGCACATGCCTATAGGCGATGCAGAAGTTCTCCATCAATATCTTTTTACTGTCATGGGCCACCAGCGCTATGTTCATATGCCACTCCCGATCCTTATCTGTTAATCTGTAAACAGCGTATTCTTTGTCCTCTTCATGCCTATATTGATAACCATTCCGATTGCGGCAAGGTTTATCCACATGGAACTCCCCCCGGCGCTTACGAATGGCAGCGGTATGCCCGTATTGGGCAAAAGCCATGTCGTTACCCCGATGTGGACGAAAGCCTGGGCTCCTATCATTGCCCCTACCCCAGAGGCTATAAGCCTGCCGGAAAAGCTCTCGGCCCTCCAAGCCACATAGAAACACTTAGCCACCAGCGCAAGTATCACAAGTATAACCAATACACAACCAGCGAACCCAAATTCGGCGCCGATTATAGAAAAAATAAAGTCGTTGAAGGCCAGGGGAACCGTCACCGTGTTCTTAAACAACCCCTTGCCCACAAGCTGCCCGGAACCGATAGCCTTCACAGACTGCTCAGACTGGTACAGATCGTTCGGGTCAACCTCGCCGATGCCGAAAAAGGGCTTTATGCGATCCTCAAGCTGATAGGTCAAAATCTTGTCTATGATAATCGGATCTTCCCTGTTGAGGTCAAACCACATAAAGGCCGCGAGAGGCACAATCACAGCGAGGCCTATCAGGATATACTTATATTTAACGCCGCCAACGAATAATAATACCAGCAAAATAATCGTCTGCAGTATGCTTGCGGACAGGGCGGGCTCCAAAAAAATCATAACAATCGGCAGAAGCCCAAAGGCGAGAACCGATAAAAGTATAAGTATATTATTGATTCTTTCGCCGATTTTGTCAATGTATTTGGCTAAGAAAATCAACATGAAAATCTTGGCGAACTCCGACGGCTGGATGCTGAACTCCCTCGATCCCAGGTTAATGAAAAGCCACCGGGCCGTGGAGGGCGGCGGCGGCTGTAACGCCTCGGAAAGCAGCAGCAGCCCTATCATTATTACATATAACGGAATATAGAGCTTGCACAGCACCTCGAAGTCGATAAGGGACACCGTAACCATCACGACGAAACCGGACACAAGCCACATTATCTGCGCATTGAATGTGGACGACATAACACCGTCGCCAAGTCCGGTGGCGCTGCCGATAACCAGCACCCCAAAACCCGAGAGCACCAGCACAAGAGCCGCCAGCGCATAGTCATAAACGGACAGTATCCGTCTTATACGCTCGCTTATAATCAACGCGCGACCTTTCTTAGGGCTTTTACAGGGATATTGGCGGTGAGCACGGGTTTACCGTCCCGTTCCGAAAAACTTTGGGCGATTTGAATGTCCATCTCGCTCTCGTCAAAGTCCACATATTGCGCTATGACTTTGAGGATGTCGTTTTTCATCATCTCCAGCATCTCGGTGCTGCAGTTAAGCCTGTCCTGGGTCAACACCAGTTTGAGCCTGGACTTTGCCAAATCCTTAGACTTTTTATTTCTGTTAAAGAATGAGAACATGTATTAACCCCCGTTTTTAGCTAAGTCCAAAATAGCTCTTGAGCTTCGCGAAGAAGCCCTTGTCGCCCAGGTAATTCATCAGCGGCACATCGTTTCCAAGAATCCGCTCGGTTATGTTATTAAATGCCTGACCCGCCTTTGATATCGGATTGGTGATGGCGGGTTCTCCCTTGTTCGTAGCGATGACGATGGACTCATCGTCCGGCACAACACCCAGAACCTCAATGGCCAGTATATCCGTAACATCGTCCAGATTCATCATATCGCCGCGCTTTACCATGTCGGCCCGTATGCGGTTTAAAATCAACTTGGTGCTCTTTATCTCGGCGGCTTCCAAAAGGCCTATAATCCGATCCGCGTCCCTGACGGCGCTTACCTCGGGCGTGGTGACGACAACGGCGCGGTCGGCCCCGGATATGGCGTTTTTAAACCCTTGCTCAATCCCTGCGGGGCAGTCCACCAGAACAAAATCAAACTCTTCCTTCATGCTATCTGTGAGCTTTTTCATCTGTTCGGGGTTTACGGCGGTTTTATCCCTCGTCTGTGCGGCGGGAAGCAAGAACAGCTCGGGGAAACGCTTATCCCGTATAAGGGCCTGCTTCAAGCGGCAATGCCCTTCCACCACATCCACCAGATCGTATACGATGCGGTTCTCCAAGCCCATTACCACGTCCAGATTCCTAAGCCCGATGTCGGCGTCGACCAGGACGACCTTCTTGCCCTTCATTGCCAGACCGACGCCCAGGTTGGCGCTGGTAGTGGTTTTACCTACGCCGCCCTTTCCCGATGTAATTACCAGAACCTCTCCCATGTATATTTCCTCCTATGTATACTCATGGTTAAATAATAACAGATGATGAAGGGCGTTGTCAATATTGCCGTTGAGGGCTTCGCTACCTCAAGACCGAAATGGGTTAATTATAAGTAACCTACTGTTTATCGTCTGTCCGTGACTCATGTCTTCCGATCTTTCCACTGCCTCGTATGCAATTTCCCGTTTTATACTTTCATCTTCCGAATACAGGTAAACAATTATATTAGTGTCAAGGAATACTCTGCTCCTACCGTTCATTGGCTTCCTCCCGGTTAAATTTCCATCCTTTAGTTTTTAATGTCGGCGGGGTCAATGAAGCCGTTTTCCTTCTCTTGCTCGCTTCTTGTCTGTCTTTCTGCTCAGTCTCCGTACCGATTATAATAACCTTAACATTATCCACTATATCTTCCCTGTAATCCTCAGGTATCTCAATAATCCCGTTAACAGGCTTCGCGTAGAATTCGTATGTCTTCATAAAAAACTCTCCTTTATTTACACCATCGGCGAGATATGAATCTGCTCGTCCTTAACAAACGCATACAGGGGCCGGCGGGCATAGATATCGTCCTTAGCGAAGCTCTTTGGGAAGTAGGTGATTTTATCGCCTATCCTGAGCTGCACGGGAAGGAGGCGCAGGGCGGCGACGAAACAGCCGTCCACGCCGGAACAGCCCGCATGGGCCATACCAAGCAGCTTACCTAATACCACCACGTTCCCCTCGGCCACGATTTCAGCCCCGGGGTTTACATCCCCCACTACAACGACGCTGCCGGGATAGCACACAGACTGGCCCGAGCGCAGGCTTTCAACCTTAAAGACCGTCATGTTTTCGCCGAATGCTTCTATCGTGCGCGCAAGGGGATCCTCCTCGCCGTCTGCGGCGTCTTCCGTGACCTGTACGCGGCTTTCGCTTAACCCCGCGTTCTGCGCGAATGTGATGTTCAGGTCGGACTCGTTTACGACTATCTCAAGCAGCTCCTGCTCCTGTTCGTCTGTAAGCTCCCGGCCTTTTAAGGTTATCGCGGTTTTACCGTCACGGAAGAATCCTTTGGCGTCCGCCATTTTATCGTGCAGGGCAGCCTTTATCTCTTCAAACGCGGTATCCCTGTCCAACAGAATCACAATGCCGTCCTTCCGGCCTTTAAAAATAACGCTGTTGTTTTTTTTCATCTAAAATCAACTCCTAATTCATTACCAGTGTATTGTCTTTCTCCATTTTCTGCGGCTCGGCGTCCAGCCGGAAGTAAATACTAAGCGCGTCCCTGCCTATAACCGCTGCGGGGGCGGCTACCGTGTATTGGTAGCTGTGGGGCAGCAGGACATATACCGCCACCTCCGGGATGTCATACGGCGCAAAGGCGGCGAAGGTCGTGTGGTTGGGTACGGCGTCACTTATCTGCGCGGTTCCAGTTTTTCCGCCAACCTCTATCGGGAAGCCGTCGAATACGCCGCGGGCTGTTCCCTTAGCGCCGGCAGTTACCGCCAGCATCCCTTTCCTTATCGTTTCAAGCGTTACCGCGCTCATCGGCACCGTCTCTTCAATCACGGGTTCAAACTGGTCCACCAAGACGCCGTCTGCGGACAGCACCTTGTCCAGGAAGTGCATCTGATAACGTTCCCCTCCGGTCGCAAGGGCCGCCGTGTATTTCGCCATCTGGCCGCAGTTCAGTTCATTGTCGGCCTGGCCTATCGCGGTTCTGATATTGTCGCCGTCGCTCCATATTTCGTTGGCGTTCCGCGTGAAGGGCCTGTAGGCGGGGGACGATATGGGCAGAACACCGGCGGAGAGGCTGGATGTATCGTATGCTTCCTCTATTTCCACGCCTGTCAGCGACGCGAGGCCGAAATACTCCATGTACTCGTTCAGCATCGCTATCCCTTCCAGCATGTTGCCGTCCCTTGTGTTGCCCATTCGATATTCCGTTTCATAAAAGAAATAGTTGCAGGAAACCGCCAGCGCGTCCACCACGTTTATAGAACCGTGGTTGCTGGTGCAGCGCGCGTAAGGCAGGCCCGCCTTCGTGAATGTGACCTCGTCGCGTATTCGTGTAGCAGGCGTTATAATACCGTTCTCAAGCCCCGTTACCGCCGTAATCATTTTAAACGTGGAACCCACGGCCTGCCTGTCCTGGAAGGGGCGGTTCAGCATCGGGACCGTCGGGTCGTTCATCAGCTTCAAGTAATAATCATAGTTAAAGGTGTTGACCAGCTCGTTGTTGTCATATGTGGGATATGTCACAGCTGCAAGCACGGCGCCTTCCATATCCAGCACGACGACGGAGCCCGTGCAGGGCTGGATGTTCGTCATCTGCGGGGTTATCTGCCCTGTTTCAAGCATACGCACAAGGAAGTTCAAAACATTCAGCTTCCCGCTTTTCATACTCTCCAGCTCGTTCGGTTCGGGAGCGATTATCCCCTGTTCATACATAATCAGGAGCAGCTGGGTCTGCGTAATCTTCCCCATTTCGACGGACTCGCCTGCGAACTCCATAAGTTTTTTCCAGTAATCCCCGTCTTCCGGGTCCACCTGGCCATGTAACCTGAGGTATTCCTGAACGGGCTTGGAAAAACTGCCGTCCTCCGCCTCCATAATCGCCTGGAGCGATATATTGTTCGCAGTAAGAATCGATGCAAGCATAGCCCTGGTCGTGACATGATCCTCGGGGTTAGCGTTACGCCTGTTGGGGTTGGATTTGAGCTTACCAATAAGAATCTCCGCAAGGCGTCGCTCCAGCGCGTGATAAATCTCTATTTGCATGTTTAAATCCAGCGTTAAAAACACATTGTTTCCGGGGACAGCGGGGTAACTGTTTAAGACGCCCAGCTTCGCGCCCGACGCGTCCGTCTCCGTCTCAATGGCCCCGTTCTTCCCTGCGAGGCTCAGTTCAAACGCGTGCTCGATCCCCAGCTGCCCCACAATATCGTCTTCGGTGTAGCCGAGGGGCTTCATCTCTTCCAACTGGTTTGCCGTAATCTTCCTTGTGTAACCGATGATATGCGATACATACGGCCCTCCGGGATACTCCCTCAGGTAGTCCAGGTCTATATAGACGCCGGGATAATCGGCGGTTCGCTCCTCAACAGCCGCGCAAGCCTCCGCCGAGACATCATGGGCGACGACGACCGGGTTCTTATTAAATCTCTGCAAATGCACGGACTGCCTAAGAGACAGCACCATCCGCGCTTCCTCGGGGGTAAGCTCCGTCTCCTCCTCGGTTATCTTGAACTTCTTATCCATCAGCTCCGTATACGCCTCGTCCGCCGTAATATCCTGATCCAGGCCCATATCGTTCTTCCAGGTCTTTTCCCTGGAAGCGCTGCCGTTAAACTTAAACTCCCTCGGCGCCGTATCCGTTATGGGCAGGGCGTCAATCATCTCTACGCCGTAGCGGTTCATCAGTCTTACGAACCTAATAAGCATGTCGTTTTTCGCGGTCTCTTTGTTCGCGGTATTGATCTTAATCATCAATGTACTGCGGTTTACGGCAAGAGGCTGGCCGTTGCGGTCGTAAATCCCGCCCCTGGGCGCGGATATCTCCTGGGTGTTTTTATATATCCTGGCGCTTTCCTGAAACTCATCCCCGCGGACAATCTGGATATTATAGAGCTTTGTTATCAGCACAAGGAACATCGCCCCAAAAACAACCAGGAGCATAATAAGCCGGTTTTCAAGTATTTCTTTTATTTTTCCTATAATATTTAAAATAATTTGCGCCTCCCCCTCTCATAACCCTCAATGCGCTTATTTATCCAGAACATCAGCCGGTACACCGGCACCGCAAGGAGCGTGGTATAGATCGTCTCCGGCAGGATAATAATCTTAAAATAGTCCCAGAGCCGGCCCTGCAGCGAGAAATTAACAAAATAAAAGACGCACTCGTAAGCCATCATAGCGAACAGCGTGAGCGACACCGGAAGAATAAAGTTGTCGGTGAAGAAGTCCTTATAGGGCTTTCCGCAGAAATACCCCGTCACAGCGAAGAGAAGCGCGTACAGCCCCAGGTAATCCATAAAAAAAATATCCTGTAAGAGACCCGCGAAAAACCCCAGGATAGCCCCTTCAACGTCCCCGCGCAGGATTGCGTATGAGATGATAATAAGCACCGAAGTTATCGGCACAACATTTAATATTGCGGCGTGATGTATAAACGTCGTTTGCAGCAAGAAATTAATGTACACCACAAGCCCCATCACGACGGCGCGCATTACTCCAAGTCCTCCTCGCCGTACAGCTCCGTTATAACCAGCACCGATTTAACCAGGGAGAAGTTCATAACAGGCTCGATTACGGCGGATCTCATTCCGCGCACATCGGTCATAACCTCTTTAACGGTGCCTATCAGGATATCCGGGGGATAGATGCTGGAAATCTGCGAGGTGCGTATTTCATCCCCCACCGCTATGTCAACCCCGGTCGTGTTAAACTCCATCAGGCACAGCCCGTCCAGCATAAGCTCCGGGTCGCCTTTGACGTTGCCGATATCCTCCGTGCGGGTGACTTTCGCGCTGACGCCGCTGCCGCCGCCGTCGATAATGGATGTCACCCTGGACGAATGGCTCCGCACCTGGGAAATGAACCCGGCGAGCGCTCCGTCCGCCAAGACAACCATATTATTCTTTATACCGTCTTCCGCGCCTTTGTCAATGATAAAGCGCTTATACCAGTTCCCCGGGTCATAGGACATGACCATAGCAAACATTGAAGGATAGGCATACATCCGCGTCGTGGCTAAAAGGGCCGCCATCTCGGTATTCTCCTGCTCCAGCAATTTAACGCGGCTGTTTTCAAATTGCAGCTGGCTTATGCGGTCTCGCAGAAGCTGATTCTCGTCATATAAGTCTGACATGCCGGTAAAAAAGTCGATTCGGTCGCGTATCCAACCCCCGGCCTTAGATAACCCGGATTGTATCGGCGTCGTGATGAACGAAAGCGCGTTCCCGAATATAGTGGGGTTGGCGCTGCTGATATAGGTAATCGCCATCATAAGAACGCAGATCACAACGATGGCTATAATAAATATCCTTTTATGCCGTTTAAGAAAATCCAAATCATTACCCTCTAAATAACCCGATAACTGCTACCGCGACTTGGGCCGCTCCGGATTAACCAGCACGTCCCTGAAGGCGTTGGTATTCTCTATAAATATACCCGTGCCGAGAACAACGGAGTTCAGGGGCTCTTCCGCGACATAGACAGGCATCCCGGTTTCGATGGAGATCAGCTGATCCAAACCCGCGATAAGCGCTCCGCCGCCGGTGAGCATAATACCGGATTCCATTATATCGGAAGCCAGCTCCGGCGGGGTCTTCTCCAGCGTAAACTTTATAGCGTCGATAATAGCGGTGACGGGCTCCGACACCGCTTCGGCCACCTGATCCGACGATATGCGTATCGTCTTTGGAAGGCCCGAGGTGAGATCGCGCCCGTGTATCGACATCACCATGTCCGGGTCAGGGTTAAAAACGCTGCATATGCTGAGTTTTATTGTCTCGGCGGTACGCTCGCCAATCGCGAGGCCGAAGTTCTTCTTAACGTAAGCTATGATATGTTCGTCCAATTCGTCCCCCGCGACGCGGAGGGACTTGCTGGTAACTATGCCTCCCAGGGATATAACGGCCACCTCGCTGGTTCCGCCGCCGATATCCACCACCATACTGCCCGACGGCTCCTCCACAGGAAGGCCCGCGCCGATAGCCGCCGCCATAGGCTCCTCGATAAGCCCGGCTTCACGGGCCCCGGCGGAGATCGTAGCTTCTTTTACCGCGCGCTTTTCGACCTCAGTCACCCCAGAAGGTATGCATACAACGACCCTCGGCTTCCCTACAAACAGCCCGCCTTTGTTGGCGCGCCCGATAAAATAGCGGAGCATTGCCCTTGTCGTCTCAAAGTCGGCTATTACGCCGTCCTTCATTGGCCTGATAGCCACCACATTACCGGGAGTGCGCCCGATCATCTGCTTCGCGCCGTCGCCGACCGCCAGTATCTTGCTGTTGGTCATATTATATGCCACGACGGATGGTTCGTTTACCACCACACCCCGGCCCTTGACGTATACCAGCGTATTTGCCGTCCCCAGATCTATCCCTAAGTCCTTGTTAAACATAGGCAGCTCCTTTATTTTATCGTGCGTAGAATATACCAAGAACTATTATATCCTATTTTTACCCAGAATGATAGAATAATTTTCGTTACTCGTCAAATATATCTTGATGTGTGCCTGTTCGAGTTAGCAGCACAACCAGGACATCCTTATATTTCTTATAAACCAGCAGCCAGTCCGGGGCGATATGGCACTCCCGGCAGCCTTTATACTTGCCTTTCAGCGGATGGTCGTTGTATTCAGGGGGAAGCCGGGTTCCCTTAGATAAAATATCTACAGCCATTTCAAGCAAATTGATATCCTTCCCCTGACGAATAGCCAATCGTAAATCACGCTTATACTTCTTAGCCAGGATTACTTTATACATAAAAGTCTTCCGGTAAATTCTCCGCTAATGCGGCCTCATGCGCTTCTCTCGCGCTGTTATACGCGACATAATTCCCGCTGGCTATCATTTCGTCGGCTTCCCTAATGGCTTCTAACGTCTCGTCATTGAACTGCGGTTGTCTCAGCTTAAAGGGCAACCCGTGTACCATCAAGGACTGACGTAAAAACATATTAATGGCGTCCGTCACCGTTATCCCGAACGAACCGAACAGTTCTTCCGCTCTGGCTTTCGTCTCCGGGTCTATCCTTATATTTAGGCTTGCCGTCTTTGCCATCTGTTATCACCTCGGTATTATTATACTACAACGCGGACGCAACGCAATACTTTTAAAGCGTAACCCTCTCCGCTTTTATTTCCATTCCCAGCAAATTACCAGCGACGCGCTCAAATGTGTCCGTATCGCCGGTTATGTAGAACTCGCGTTTTGGCGGGCCGGGGTTTTCCAGCCCCGCTTCCCGTATCGCGCCTTTTACCTTTGCGGCCGACGCCACCGCCGGGTCAATGAGCTTAACATTCCCGCCCAGGTATTCGGCAAAAATGTCGGCGTATAACGGAAAGTGCGTACATCCCATCACAAGGCGCTCTATCCCCGCTTCTTTCATGTCCCGCAGATATTCGGCGCATTTCTGTCGCGCGGCCACGCTGTGGGTAAACCCCTTCTCCGCAAACGTCACCAGGTCGGGGCAGGGTTTTTGAATTATATTTAAAAACGGATGCCGCTTCAACAGCTCTATCAGATAGCCGCCGCTTCTTACCGTGGCCTCCGTCGCGATAACGCCGACATTCGCTCCTTCCCTGGGCACCCCTATTACGCATTCCTCCGCCGCGCAGGAAACTATCTCAAACAAAGGGACATTAAAAGCCTCGGCCAGCTCGTAATAGCTGCTTACGCATATAGTATTGCAAGCGATGATAACCATCTTCAACGGCTTGGCCGTTAAGTAACGCATTATGTCCATTGAGTACGCCGTGATCGTCTCTTTTGAATGAACGCCGTAGGGCGCCCGGGCCGTGTCGCCGAAATACACGACGCTCTCGTTAGGCATCTGCTCCATTACGCGGCGGGCCACGGTCAATCCGCCAACCCCCGAATCGAATATACCGATAGGATATTCGCGGCTGTTTGCCACTTTATAACCTCCAGTTTACATGGGATTTACCTGCCCCTATTATATATGCAGCGGCGGATTTTCTCAAGATTATAAATGAAATTACCGAAATAAGGCATAATATGTATATAAAATTTTTGTAGCATTTTCCCAATTACGTCGTATTTACATATGAACGCGCGTTGATACATTGAAAGAGGAGGTGCGCAATGACTGGCAACATACTGCCCGCTATCCGGGCGGTGGATAATAATATGCTGGAAGCGGCGGATATCGAAAGCATGTATCTTGCTTACGCCGGGCGGGTTTATAACTTCATGCGCTACAGAGCGCAGGATTCATTCGCCGAGGATTTGACCCAAATGGTATTCGAGCGGGCTCTAAGCCGCTATAAGAACTATAACTCCGTTAAGGGTAGCTTAGAAGTATGGATATTCACGATAGCGCGGAATATCTTGTATGACCATTACCGCAAGGCGGGGCGGGCGGACTTCACGGAGCTTGAATCCCTCGTTGATCTCGCTTCCCCGGACGCTTCTCCCGATAATGGCCTCCTGGCTGCGGAAGAACGCCTCGCCCTTAAAAAAGCCCTGGGAACGCTGAAGAAACGCGAACTGACCGCGGTATCACTGAAATACGCAGGCGGGCTTCGCAATACCGAGGTCGCCGCGGTGATGGGCATAAGCGAAAAGAACGCAGGGGTCATACTGAGCCGCGCTTTAAAGAAGCTGCGCATAGTAATGGAAAGGAAGATGAAGCAATGAGTTATTTAAGCGAAAATAACATCGAGGATATGCTTGCAAGCCTTAACGCGCCCGACAGTTTCCCCGGCAGGGAAGCCATGTGGAGCAGGATAAAAGCCGGGGCTCGCGTAAAAGCGCCTGTACCGGGACGCAGGATATTCCGCGCCGGTATTATAGCCGCCGCGCTTGTAATGATAACCTTCGTGACGGCCTTCGCCGACGAGATAGCGGAAATCATCAACAGCATCGTCAACGGCAACATATCCGCGACGGCCTATACCGCGCTACAAGACCAAAACAGCGGCAGGGAAATTGGCGGCAGGGTTATTATATCTGCGGACGGAGAATGGACGCCTGCCGCCGGCTCGGAGTATGCGGAGCTTGGAACGCTTGAAGACGCCATTAACGCGACTCCCTTCCCACTCAAAGCCCCGGCTTGCCTTCCGGAAGGCTATTCCCTCTGCTCGGTTAAAGTCGTGCGCGCGCCGGACGGCGCATACGGCAAAGACGCTATGCTTGAATACAGGGTTTCCGCAGCGGAGCCTTACCTCGGCCAAATAATGATTAACCAGTATTGGGCCGGCGGCGATGCCAGCGTAAGCATCGACGTTGTGGACGGGCAAGGGACGCTTGAAGCCGTTACGGTAAACGGCTGCGAAGGGATTTATACGCCTGTAATGGGCCTTCACTGGATTCAGGACGGGGTTTATTGCAGGATATCCTCCGGTTTCCTTACCCTTGACGAGCTGCTTCTTGTGGCGGAGTCGATGGAGTAAGCACAGGGGAATTTATGAGAGTTCGATGAACAAAACCGTTCATCGAACTTTAATTATATATTCGCACATTTTTTCGCAAGTACCGCGAAAAAATATGCTCATAACGTGAAAACTGCTGCGCAATTTCAGCCGCTAAAGCGGCTGGTTCGACTTCGTCGAACTCACGTTATTTAATAGCCCCCTCCGTCATCCCCTTGATAATATACTTTTGGCAGAACAGATACACAATGACGATAGGCAACATCGCCATCAGCGCCGCCAATAAGATCAAATCCCATTTCTTCACGAACGACCCCGCGAAGTTCTGCACCGCCAGCGGCAGCGTCTGCACCTGCTTGCCGATGTTTAATATCATCAGCGGCAGCAAGTAGTCGTTCCATATCCATATCCCGTTCAATATCAGCACGGTAACGGTTATCGGTTTAAGCAGCGGCAGTATTATCAAGAAGAACGTCCTGGGGCGGGAGCAGCCGTCGATATGGGCCGCTTCCTCCAGCTCCATCGGGATGGACTTTACAAAGCCGTGATACATAAATATCGACAGCGGCGCGCCGAAGCCGATATAGGCGAAGATAAGGCCCTGCGGCGTGTTGAGGAGCGGTATGCCCGTAACCTGGGCGACATCCCGGAACCAGGCCACCAGCGGCAGCATGACGATCTGGAACGGTATCACCATCGCCGCGACAAACATCATAAAGATATAGCTCGATATCTTTGTCTTTGTACGCGCGAGAACCCAGGCTGCCATAGACGAGGTAAGGAGAATAAACGCCACCGACAGCACCGTTATCAGCACCGAATACATAAATGATTCCATGTAACGGATGTTTGGGCTGGTCCAGATGGTTTTCAGGTTTTCAAAAAAATGTGAAAAACTCCCTGAAAACGCGATGGGGTTCGCGGTTATCTCATATGACGTTTTGCCCACGTTCAAGAGTATTATGATAAATGGGAACATGAACAGCAAAAATAACAATGTCGCCGAGGACTGGCGCAGGACAGCCTTGAACGCCTTCACAGCTCCACCTCCCGCTTTTTGTTGAAATACACCTGAATCAGCGAAACCCCGGTCAGCACGATAAAGAAGATAACAGACCGCGCCTGCGCCGAATATAACCTGTTGTATGTAAACGCTTCCTTATAGATATTCAATGCCAGCAAATCCGTTGAGTTGACGGTCATGTCCATGAACGTCTTGGGCGGGCCGCCGTTCGTGAGCGAGACGTTGACGTCGAACTGCTTAAACGAGTTGACCAGCGTAAGGAACGACGCTATCGTAAAGGCCGGGGCGATCATCGGGAACAGGATATGCCGCAGCCGCTGGAAATACGTCGCCCCGTCGATCTGCGCGGCCTCAAGGAGCGAATCCGACACGTTTTGAATCCCGGCGATGTAGATCATCATTATGTACCCCGCGTACTGCCAGGTGCTGACGACGACGATGCTGCCCAGCGCCTGGTTGGGCTTCGCCAGCGGCATCAGGTTCCTGAGCCACTCAATCCCCATTACCGACCCCGTGGAAGGCAGCACGGTGTTGAGGATGAATTGCCACAGAAACCCTAAAACAAGGCCCCCGATAAGGTTTGGGATAAAGAACCCGGAACGGTAGAAGTTCGCGCCTTTGAGCTTCCCGGTAACTAAAAGCGCCAGCGCGAAGGCCACCACGTTCACGGCGACGATATTCAACAGCGCGTACATCGTGGTTATGTAGAACGAGTGCAGGAACCGGGGGTTCGAGAACACCTCGCGGTAGTTGGAAATCCCCACCCAGTTGATATTCATGCTGACGGCGTTCCAGTCCGTGAACGAATAATACACGCCCAGGATAAACGGGATGATCATCACCATCACGAACGCGAACAGGCAGGGGGCCACGAACAGCCAGAAAACGGGTTTATTCTTGTAGGTTGACATATTACCGACCCCTCTTGTTATACATTAATCATAGCTCATACTCCGCAACCTCGCAGTTATCCAATGTAAATCCGTGCATATCCTCATACGCAAGATTGTTAATTATCCTATTTATAACCCGGGCCGTGAAGCCATGACACACCAGCAGCGCCTTTTTACCAGTATATTCTTCTTTTAGCCGTCTTAGAGCCACCGAAACCCTGGTATTTACCTGCCTAATCGTCTCCCCGCCGTCGGGAGCGTCGTCAACCGCGCGGGTGCTGCGTCTTTCCCATACCTGGGGATACCGCTCCATTGCCTCTTTACGCGTCAGGCCTTCAAAAACGCCTATATTCCGCTCATTGAAGCCTTCCATCGCTATGACGCCCAAATTATGATATTCATTGATTATATCGGCGGTCTGCCTCGCGCGTGCCAGCGCCGACGATATAATAACGTCAAAGGCCGTATCCTTCAGCTTAACGGCAAGCTCCCGCGCCTGCCTGACGCCTGTTTCACTGAGCGGAACGTCCGTGCTGCCGGCATACCTGCCTTCGGCATTATATGTGGATTCGCCGTGCCGCGTGAGGAATAGGCGCATGTATGGCCTCCTGGGGATGAATTAACTAATACTGAAGAAAATGCTTATACTGCGTAACCGCTACACTACAATATTGACAAGTAGTTTTTCAATATATTCAAATTCAACTATTCCCCTGCACTTATCATTGCCTCTGTCCTGCCGTACATTTATTATTCTGCATTTCATAGGCGGCAGAAGAATCTCGTTTTTCATGCAAACGGGGCCAAGATCCAAAATAAGGCAGTTTTTAGGAATGTTGATCTCATATCTATAGAAATCACAACCCATTTCTTCTTCCGGCCCTGCGGCTTCTTCATAACCCAGATTAATAGACGTTGATGAAATATGCTTGAATGCTACTATATCATTAACGTTGTGGTTCAGGGCTTTTGTATATGGCCGCCGGGTACCGTTGTCAAGAAATATAATTCTGTAGAGCGTAATATCATTTTTCGTCGGTTTCATTGCGTTAAGAATATTCTCAATATCATTTTTAGCGATTTGAATAATCTCCGCTTTTGCTTTATTGTCAAGGTCATCCCATATCCGGCTTTTAAGCCATGCAATAGTTTTATCGTTAAGCGGCGGCCGTTCTCCGTTATAATGCTCTCTAAGCACGTCTTTATTATCTTTAATCGCAATATTGGCGACTTCCCACATAGTATCCATATTATCGTTTAGCAGGTTATTAATGATTAAAAAATCGTTTCTTGTATAGAAATAGAGAGTTTCTTCAAGTTTTGCATTAATTCTTGCGTCCGTCCAGTCAATACCTGTTTTATTCATTTTTACCTCCGAAAATTATTAATTATGTACGCTTATAGCCTGTTGCTGCGATATGTCATCCTGAGCGTTCATAACGATATTGACTTGATGAGTGGTTCGATAGCGAAGGATCTTTCTTTTCGGGCTTCCGTATAAGCAAGTAAGAACCGGGCGGCTGGCAGCCGCCCCTACGAGCACATTTTAAAACCAGGGAGGGATAGCAGCCCCTCCCTAAGCTTCAAATCATAACAACACTTATTGCTTCAGCGTCGCAACCTCCGCCGCTATCCTGGCGCAGAACTCCGCTTCGTCGATATCGCCGTTGGCCAGCTGGGTGAAGATCGGGCCGAGGGTATCCATGCCGAAGCCGTCCGGCATACGGTACTGCTGCCAGTTATATATTTTTCCCGCGGCGACCCACTCCAGCATGGACTGGGACAGCTGCCCGCTGGGCAGAAGCTCCACCGAATCAAAGGCAGGCACCATACCGGCCTGGTTTACCATGTAATCATGGCCGTTCGGGTTGCTTGCGAGGTAGGCGAGGAAATCCTTCGCAGCGTCGGCGTTGGGGGCCAGGTTGTTTACAACGTACCACGACGGGGCGGCGACGAATATGCCGTCGGTGTCCTCATCCAAATACGGATGAGGCGCGAAGGCCACGTCGAAGTCCATCCCCGCGCCGTAGAGGTTCGGCTCGGCCCAGTTGCCCTGGTGGATGAAGGCCGTCTTCTGCTGAACAAAGGCGTTGATCTGGTCGTCATATGTACCGGCGAGCAGCACGCGCTGGTCGGAATACTTGAAGAGCATGTTGACGTAGCGGGCGTAAGCCGCGAGGCGGTCCTCGTCCACTTCGCCGTTCATCATCAGGTCGGCCACCGAATAATCGTCATACGCGAGGCCGTTGGTGAGGTAGGTGTTCCAGTTGTGCAGGCCCGTAACCCAGGTCATGCCGCCGCTGGCGGGGAACGAGATAACGGCGTCCAGGCCCAGCTCGTCCTTCATTGAATCAATCTTCGCGAAGGCGGCCTCGACGGCGGCGTAGTTGACAAGCGTCGCGGGGTCGATTTCGGCCTGTTCAAGGACGGCCATGTTGTAAGCAAGGCCGTAGCCCTCGATGGAGACGGGGAAGCCCATAACCTTGCCCTCGTGTATGTACTCAAGGGTGGTGTCTTCTACCCAGGGCTGGTCGCTCAGGTCTGTAAGGCGGTCGTTATAGTCCGCGAAGCCGGACGGGCCTTCAAGCACGAATATCTCGGGCTCGGTGCCGCCCTGCATGTCGGCCTTGAGGGACACTGAATAGCTCACATCGCCGCCGGCGGTGCGGACATTCACGCGCACGCCTGTCTCGGCTTCGTAGGTGGCGGCGAAGGCCTTCAGCGCCTCGTCGATCTCAACCTTGTTGTTGTAGATCGTGATCTCCGTTACATCGGAAGCGGCGGAACCGCCCTCGGCGCCGTCGTCGCTCACGCAGCCGAACATAATCCCGGCGGACAGGACGCAGGCCAGGGCCAGCGCAAGGATTTTAATCAGTTTCATAAAAAGACTCCTTTAATTTGTGTTTCTTTAACTATTATAATACAGCTTTATCCATCAGTCAATAATAATCAATTCCATCCTGCTGAAAAAAACTGTTGTAATCCGCGGGAGATTGTGTATACTGCATAAGAGAGAGGAATGATGAAGATGAAATATACCGTCGAGGGCTTCGACCGCGACAAGCTCCTGCTCCATGAGACGTTGTTCCATAACGCCAACGGGTATCTGGGCGTCCGCTCCTGCTTCGAGGAGGGTTATCCCGAGGGCACGGACAGTATCCGGGGCATGTACATAAACGGCGTCTATAATACTGTGGATATGCCGCAGCCCGAGGCGTTCTTCGGCTTCGCCACGGAGAAGGAAGTTCTGGTAAACATAGCCGACCCCCAATCCATAGACTTGATGCTGGGCAAGGAAAACCTTTGTGTTTTTTGTGATCTTTGCGGTGAAATCATTTCATTTAAACGCGAATTGGACATGGACGCGGGGACGGCGGCGCGCCGGGTACACTGGCGCTCGAAGAAGGGGAAGGAGATAATCCTTACCGTAACGCGGATGGCCTCGTTCGCCAGGCGCTCCCTGTTCACGATCGAGTACGCAGTAACCTCGGTAAACTTCACCGGGGAGTTGCGCTTAACCTCCGGGCATACGCACCAAGTAACCAACCACGGCAGCCCCGGCGACCCCAGGGTGGCCGATAAGCCTCTCGGTCACTGGGGCCGCTCGGTTAATTACATAAGCGAACCCGAACGCGGCAGCACGGCCGTTTCCACCGCGTCACGCTCGGGCATAACCGTATGCACCGCGGTACGCCATAAGGTGAACGGCTTATATTGGGACGGGCACGATTTTACCGCGCAGATGAAGCCGGGTATGACCGTCACGCTGGAAAAGTACGTCGTCGCGTCGGATTCCAGGCGCGGCTCAAGGCCGATGATCCGCGCCGACAACGAGATGAAGAAGGTACTGAGCCGCCCGCTGCCGGAGCATTATAAAGCCCAGAAGGCCTTCTTAACAAAGTTCTGGAAGACGGCGGCGGTGACAATCGAAGGAGACGCGGAAGCCGAGAGCTTCAACCTCGCGATGCGCTATAACCTGTACCAGCTGCTGCAGTCCGCGCCTGCCGACAGTTTATGCGGAATGGCGGCAAAGGGCCTCAGTGGCGAGGGCTACGAGGGGCATTGCTTCTGGGACGGGGAGATGTTCGCGTTCCCTCCGCTGTTGCTGACGCAGCCGGAGACGGCGCTGACGATGCTGCGTTTCCGTCACGGAACCTTGCCAAAGGCCCGCGAAAACGCGCGCCTGCTGGGCCATAAAAACAGCGCCCTCTTCCCCTGGCGCACAATCAGCGGGGCCGAGAGCTCGGGATACTTCCCCGCAGGGACGGCGCAGTACCATATTAATGGCGATATCGCCTACGCCGTCGTCCAATACTATTTCGCCACAGGAGACATGGACTTCATGCGCAAAGCGGGGCTTGAGCTGCTTTTGGAGATATGCCGCCTCTGGCTTGACCTCGGGCATTATCATAACGGGCGGTTTGTGATAAACGGCGTCACCGGGCCGGACGAATACACCTGCATGGTCAATAATAACTATTACACCAACGCCCTCGCAAAGCATAACCTGTCATGGACGGTACATATAGCGCGAAAAATGGGTTACACCCATCCTGAACTAGAAGACTTTAAACGCGCCGCCGAGGCGATGTACCTGCCGTATGACGCGGTTCTGGGCATCAATCCCCAGGACGATTCCTTCCTGCAAAAGCCGCTGTGGGACATAGACGGCACCCCGGAATCCCGTTTCCCGCTGCTGCTGCATTATCACCCGATGCAGCTGTTCCGGCATCAGGTCTGTAAGCAGGCCGATGTGGTGATGTCGCATTTTATCCTGGAAGAATACGCGGATAAGGATGCCATTGAGAAATCCTTCTTATATTACGAAAAGATAACCACGCATGACTCGTCCCTATCAAAGCCCATATTCTGCGCCGTCGCCGCCAGGCTGGGCCTTATGGACAAGGCCTTATCCTACTTCCGCGATTCCGTAAGCCTGGACCTTAACGACACCCATAGCAACAGCGCCGACGGTATCCACACCGCAAACTCCGGCGGGGCGTACATTGCGCTTATCTACGGCTTCGCGGGCCTGCGCCTCACCGAAGACGGCGTCAGCTTCACGCCCCATCTGCCGGAGGGCTGGAACCGCCTGTCGTTCACGGTTATCCATAAAGGTAAAACAATCCCCGTCCGCATAGAGCGGGACGGGGAGGGATATCAAGTAAGTATGGGATAACAGATAGAGTATCTATGAATGAAAAAAGTTCCGCATTTTATTGGTTAATCTATGCTATAATTATTCTATGGATAATGATGGGAGTGATTGATCCATGCCGATAATAGCAGCCTACGCAATGCCGCACCCGCCCCTGGCTGTTCCGGGCATTAGCCCCAAAGAGAGCGGGATACCAAAAACCCTGACAGCTTATGACGAAGCCGCGCGGCAGATCGCGGAGCTGGCCCCCGAAACCATAGTGTTTATAACCCCCCACAACGTCCTGTATTCGGATTACTTTCACATTTCACCGGGGAAGTCGGCTGCGGGCGACATGGCCCGCTTTGACGCCGAGGAAGTGCGGCTCGAAGCCCAATATGACGAGGAATTCGCGGGCGAGATTGCGAAGCTGGCCGGCGAGTGCGGCCTCAGGGCCGGCCTTGAGGGGGAGAAGGACAGCGCGCTGGATCACGGGGTCTTTGTGCCGATGTGGTTCATCAACCGGCGTTACAGCGCGTATAAGGCGGTGCGCGTGTGCCAGTCCGGGATGGAGCCTGCGGAGCATTACCGCCTGGGGCGGCTGATAGCGCAGGCCGCCGAGAACACGGGCCGCAAAACCGTGATGATTGCCAGCGGCGACCTGTCGCACAAGCTGACGAAGGACAGCCCTTACGGGCATTCGCCGCAAGGCCCGGCCTTCGACAAGGCTGTTACCGACGCCTTTGACGCGGCGGATTTCCTCTCCCTCTTCAACATCCCGCTGGAAACACGCGAGGCGGCGGCAGAGTGCGGCTACAACTCGTTTATCACGCTGGCAGGCTGTTTTGACGGGCAAGCCGTTACGGGCAAGCTGTTGTCATACGAAGGGCCTTACGGCGTGGGCTATGCCATAGCTTCGTTTATCCCGGGCAAGCCGGACGCGGACCGCTACGTCTTAAACCAGTACGAAACCGTGACCTTCGACGCCGCGAGGAAGTCCCAGGAGACCGAAGACCCCTGGCAGCTCCTTGCGAGGCAGTCTCTGGAATGCGCCGTTTTGAACAACCGCCAGCTGGAGATGCCCGACGGTCTGCCGGATGAACTTACAAACAGCAAGGCCGGGGTATTCGTATCCCTGCATAAAAACGGGCGGCTGAGGGGCTGTATCGGCACGATAACGCCTACCACAACCAGCGTCGCCGCCGAGATCATCCAGAACGCCGTGTCCTCCGGCCTCCATGACGACCGCTTCGATCCCGTGAACGTCTCGGAGCTGCCGTTCATTACCTACAAGGTCGACGTCCTGTTCCCCCGCGAATACTGCGCGGGGCCGGAAGACCTGGACGTCAGGCAATACGGCGTCATCGTGTACAACGGCAATAAACGCGGCCTGCTCCTGCCCAACCTGGAAGGCGTGGACACCGTGGAGGATCAGCTGCGCATAGCGAAGCAGAAGGCGGGCATCCCGCTGAACGCCCCTGTTAAGCTGGAACGCTTCCGGGTCGTCCGGCATGAGGGATGACCGCATAGCGGCGTTTTGGGAAGCGCTGGAGGGCGGCGCGGTTTCATGCGCCCTCTGCCCCCACGGCTGTAAAATTTCTCCGGGCCTATCGGGCCTCTGCGGCGTTAGGCGCAACGATGGCGGGGCATTGACCGCCGCGGGCTACGGCCTTGTCTCCTCCGCCGCGCTGGACCCGATAGAGAAGAAGCCCCTGGCGCGGTACAAGCCGGGGGCCTTTGTCCTGTCCGTCGGCGGGATAGGCTGCAATATGCGCTGCCCCTATTGCCAAAACAGCGCGATTTCAATGGAATATAACCCGCAAAACACGCAAGCCCTTCCCCCGGAGGGCTTTGCGAGGCTGGCTGTGAAATACAAACCCCAGGGGAACATCGGCGCGGCTTATACCTATAACGAGCCGTTTATTAACTATGAGTATCTGCTGGACTGCGCCGCGCTTGTTAAAGAAGTGGGGCTGGACAATGTCGTCGTGACCAACGGATTCATTAACCCGGAGCCTTTCGAGCGCATACTGCCCTATATAGACGCGATAAATATTGATTTAAAGGGCTTTACCGAAGACTTTTATAAAAAATTGGGCGGAAGCCTAGAACCGGTGAAGAAGACTATCGCCACGGCCGCGAAGCGCTGCCATGTTGAGATTGCCGCGCTGATAATCCTCGGCGAAAACGAAAACGACGCCGAAGCCCTGGCGGACTGGCTGGCGTCAATCGATCCTGCGATCCCGCTGCACCTTAACCGCTTCTTCCCCCGTTACAAGTACGCCGGGAGGGAGCCGACGCCGAGGGAGACTATTCTACGGCTGGCGGAGATGGCGCGAGGGCGGCTGAAGTATGTGTATGCGGGGAATATGGGGTGAGGGAGTCTTTCGTAGAGCGCGGCCTCCTGGACGCGCCGAAGCTGGCATTCAATTCAAATCCCGGCGCGTTGCGGGTCAAGCCCGCAATGACGACCTGCGCCCTACATAATTCCCTCGGATATCTTTATGTCGTTACGGGTTGACTTTACAGGATTTTTATGGTATTTTGTAGTTGGACAAGCGGATAAGCAATGCGAGCGGCTTGTCACAGACGTAGCCGGGCGGGGTCATCCCGCCCGGCGGGAACATAAGTGGCAAAACGTTGCAAATTCGCGCCTGCAACGGGCGGCATTACGCCGCCCCTACGGGTTGTTGGCATTAAGCGGATTAGTAATGTGATCGGATTGGCGCAGACGTAGGGGCGGGGTCATCCCGCCCGGCAGGAGAATAAGTGGCAAAACGGCGCAAATACGCGCCTGCAGCAGGCGGCATAACGCCGCTCCTACGGGTTGTCGGCATTGAGCGGATAAGGGGTGGCGGCGTGGCAGATAAAATCACAAATGAGGAATTCTCGCGGCTTCTTGAGCGGAAGGCAGAAAAAGGCGACGCAGAGTTTATATATCGTGTGGCGCAGTGTTATCACGAGGGGTATAATGTCGATAGAAACTATGATGAATCTATAAAATAGGCAAGATTATCAGCAGAAAAGGGCTACGCCCCGGGCCAGTATATATTGGGAAGGCATTATTATTTGGGGCATGGTGTTAAAACAGATTTTAACGAGGCTGTCAAGTGGTTTAAAATGTCTTCAGATCAAGGCGATTGTAACGGACAGTTTTTGCTTGCATGGTGTTATATGCACGGTCATGGAGTTTCTCAAAATGACCGCGAAGCCGAACGTTTATATAAACTATCTTCGGATCAGGGTTATCCTATCGCACAAGCCTCTCTTGTACGGATGTATCTGAACCTAGGAGAATCATTATGTGAAGCTAACAAGTCCATTGACAATATTAACACAGCAAAAGAATACTATGAAAAAGCATTAAAAGCTGCCAAAGACTACAACAGATATAGATGGGATGTAAAAGCAAGAATCGACAAGGGATTAGCTATGACAAACACCAAACTCGAAGAATTCAAAAAAGAAGAGGCAATAGAAGCCCATATTTCACCACGCAAGGATATCTTTATCAGCTACTCCCACGAAGATATGCTCTACAAGAACGAGCTTCTCAAACATCTGAAAATGTTCAAATACATATATAACAATACAAAGTGGTGGGATGATTCACAGATAGAACCAGGCGCAAAATGGAAAGACGAGATAAAAGCGGCTATGGAGCGAGCCAAAATTATCATTATTATGGGCTCGGTTAGTTTTTTTGCATCTGAATTCATACAGGACGAAGAAATTCCTAAAATCCTAGAAGCCGCCGAAGAAGATGAGGCGGTAATACTGTGGCTGCCCGTCGGCACTTGCCTTTATGAAGATACCTTTGTAGGAAAATACCAGGCGGTATCAGACCCTTCCAAGCCGCTTGAGGATATGAACCCAAGCGACCGCAACAAGGTATATACCGCCCTGCTTAATCAAATTAAAGATATATACGGCATTTCTACCGAGGCTTAAACGGCAGCGCAGCCTTTACCTTCCTCTCCATCGCAGCCCCAAAGAACACGGCAGAAATCTCAACTGAATTAGTTTCCCGTCTCCGGTCATACTAACATCGGGTGATTTACATGAAGAGAATAATTGCCGCGCTCTGCGCGGCGCTGATGGTGTGGCCGGGGAGCATCTTCAACGCGAGGGACAGGCGGATCGTTGAGCGTCTGAACAGCGACGCGATATACGACAACATCCATATCTCCGGGGTGCCTGTGGGCGGCCTGACTAAAGACAAGGCAAGGCAAGCCCTGTGCGAACGCTTTCGCGAACTGGAAAACCTGACGGTGACATTAACCGGGGCAAAGGAACCCGTGAGCTTCACGCTGCGGGAGCTGGGCGGGTTTTACAACGCGGACAGGGCGATTGATGCGGCCTGGAACTACGCGAGGGAAGGCGGAAACGCCGAACGCGTCCGCCAGCTGAACCTCATCGCCGAGACCCCTCTCAGCCTTGAGGCCGACTTTATTATTGACGGCGAAAGGCTTGATTCCGTCATTGATTCCCTTTCCAAACGGCTGTACAGCCCTCCAACGGAACCGTCCCTGCGTTTTAATAACGGCGTTTTCAGCGTTTCGGATCCTGTATGCGGGTCTGAGGTGGACGCGGCCCGGTTGAAAAAGATGCTTATGGATATTTTGACGGCGCGGGAATCCGCGAGTGCGGAGCTGCCGCTGACCGCTGTGAATCCCAAGCTCGCGCCTTCCGACCTGTGGCGGGCGACAAGCCTTTTGGGTTCCTCCTCCACCGATATGAGCGCAAGCTCTGAAAACCGCGTGAAAAACCTGGCTTTGGCCGCTTCCAGGCTTAACGGTGTAATGATTATGCCGGGAGAGGTGTTTTCCACAAACGCCGCGCTTAACCCGGGAACGGGCGATAACGGCTACCTGCCCGCGGGTTCGTACCTTAACGGCGAGGTGGTTGATTCCGTTGGCGGCGGCGTTTGCCAGGCGGCGACGACGCTGTACATGGCCCTTCTGTGCGCGGAGCTGCCCGTAGTGGAACGCCAGAACCATTCGATGCCCGTCGCTTACGCGGATTACGGCTTCGACGCAACGCTGGCCGAAGGGTTAATAGATTTGAAATTCAAAAACACAACGGAGCTGCCCGTTACATTAGAATGTTTTATCGCGGACGGACGGCTGCGGGTTAATATCTACGGGGAGGAAACCAGGCCGTATAACCGCACGCTGCGTTTCGAGAACGAGCTGGTGGAGGTAATGGCCGCGCCGGAACAGGAAGTGATCAGCGACCCGCTGCTGCCAAAGGACGGATTTGTCGTAGAGGTTAAAGCCAGGGACGGATATGTCTACAAACTATATAAATTGGTGTATGTGAATAATGCGCTTGTGAACCGCGTACAGATTAATACCAGCACATACAAGCCCGTCCGGGGAAAGGCGCGCGTCGGGATACGGTAGATATGATTGACTTGTCCTCCCCTTTGCTGTAAAATAGTAATTAAGAAAGGTGCTGGGGAGGATACGGATGATCTATAAGGCATTCAAGGATTTACAGCTGTCATGGCTTGGCATGGGCAATATGCGCCTGCCAGTCGTCGGCGAGCGCGGTCCCATCGACGAAAAGCTGGCAAGCGAGATTATTGATTACGCCTATGCCAACGGCGTTAATTATTACGACACCGCCTATATGTATCACGGCGGCCATTCCGAGGAGTTTATAGGCAAGGCCCTGGCGCGGTATCCCAGGGACAGCTTTTACCTCGCTACGAAGATGCCGGGGCATATTATGCGCCGCGCGGGGGATACGATGGAAGTCGGCGGCACGATGATTGCTAAGAAGACGATATCCGGCCCCGCCGACGTGTTTGAAGAGCAGCTGGAGAAATGCGGCGTCGATTATTTCGATTTCTATCTGCTGCATAACCTTTCAGAGAGCTCTTACAATTTATACGCCGACGACGAGCTGGGTATTATCGAGTATGTCCTTGCCCAGAAAAAAGCGGGGCGCATACGTCACCTGGGCTTCTCCGCCCACGCCTCGGCCGCGACTATCGACAAGTTCCTTAGTAAATACGATTGCTTCGAGTTCGTTCAGATTCAGCTCAATTATATGGACTGGATGCTGCAGGACGCCAAAACAAAGTATGAGGTTATTACGAAGCACGGCCTTCCCGTTGTCGTTATGGAGCCCTGCCGGGGCGGCAAGCTGGCGGCCCCCGGCGAAGCCGCAACCGAGATACTCAGGCAGGCAAGGCCCGGCGACAGCCCGGCGGCCTGGGCGTTCCGGTTCATACAGTCCCTCCCGAACGTAACCGTAGCCCTCAGCGGAATGACGACGCTGGAGCAGCTTAAAGAGAATGTCGCTCTGTTCTCCAAAGACGATCCGCTTACTGAGGAAGATAAAACCGTATTGCAAAAGGCGATAGCGGCAATGGCCAGTATCGTGCCCTGCACCGCCTGCCGCTACTGCTGCGACGGCTGCCCGCAGAAGCTGGATATTCCCAAGCTGATCGGCTTGAACAACGAGGCGTCGTTCTCGCTGTCGTGGCAGGTGACAAACGCCCTGGGCGCTATGAGCGAAGCGGAAAAACCTTCGGCCTGCGTCTCCTGCGGGGAATGTTCAAAAATCTGCCCGCAGGGCATTGACGTACCCGGCGTGCTGCAAAAATTCGCCGCAAGGTTAAACAGCGCGGCTTCCTGATATACCGCAGCCCCCATCTCGGTTCCGGCCCCCGGTTCCGAGTTCTTTTTTCTATTGATTAACATTTATAGTATGTAGTATAATAAGACTTGGACTTTTGTATGGGAGGTAGTTAAGTGGCCGGAGGCGTCCGAAACCAATATGGAGAGATAGCGATAGGCAACGAGGTAATAGCGCGGATAGCGGGCCGGGCAGCGATGGAGTGCTACGGCGTCGTCGGCATGGCCGCGAAGAATGTGAAAGACGGCATCGCAAGGCTTTTGAAGAAGGAAAGCCTTACAAAGGGTATACGCCTCACAGCGGAGAATAACGAGTTGAGTATCGACCTCCATGTGATAATGCTGTATGGCACGAGCATTTACGCCATCTGCAACTCGCTGATCGACTCGGTCAAGTATAAAGTGGAGCAATACACAGGATTAACCGTAAAAGCCGTCAATGTTTTTGTGGACGGTCTGCGGGTGGAGAATTGATAACCCGGGAGGGCTGTAATTGAAAAAGTGGAGGCTTAACGGGCGGATGCTTAAAACGGCGGTAATAGCCGGGGCCAACGCCCTTTACGAAAGAAAATCGGAGATCGACGCGTTGAACGTCTTCCCTGTCCCGGACGGTGATACGGGAACCAATATGTACCTGACCGCTCTGTCCGCCGCGATAGACGTGGAAAAGCTCCCCAGGGAAGCGACGGTTCATGCCGTCGCGAAGGCCGCGGCTACAGGGGCTTTACGCGGGGCGCGGGGCAATTCAGGGGTTATCCTGTCGCAGCTGTTCCGCGGCTTCGCAAAGGGTTTTGAGGGCATGGAATCCGCAAGCTGCGAAAACCTGGCCTCGGCGCTGAACGCCGCGGTTGAAACGGCATACAAAGCTATAATGAAGCCCAAAGAAGGCACGATCCTCACTGTGGCCAGGGAGACGGCGGGGAAGGTTCAAGAGCTGCATAATGAAGGCGTCGCTCCGTGCAAGCTGTTTGAGCAAAGCATCACATACGGGCAGGACATTTTGTCGAGGACAAAGGAAATGCTGCCGGCGCTCAAAGCCGCCGATGTGGTGGACGCCGGGGGTATGGGTTTTATTACGATTATTGAAGCCGCTTACGAGGCCCTTGCCGGGCGGAAGCCGGATCAGCCCGTTCTTGAGATTGCCGATCATACGGAACGTTCAGACGAGGTAAGCGGCGCCTTCAGGGCTCTTAACCGCTTCTCAACCGACACGATTGAGTTCGCTTACGACACGGAGTTTTTTATCTTTACCGATGGCGCGAGCGAACCCTTCGAAGAGGCGTTCGTAGAATACCTGGACACAATGGGCGATTCCATTGTCACCGCCGCCGAGGAGAATTACATCAAGGTTCATGTTCATACAAACAGACCCGGCGCGGTGCTGGAAAAGGCGCTAACAATCGGAGCGCTGGACCGGGTGAAGGTCGAAAACATGCGTTTCCAGCATGAGGAAAAGACGGCGGAAGCGGCGGCGTATAAACCAACCGGTTTCATCGCGGTTGCCGGTGGCGAGGGATTCAAGGAGATATTCCGGAGCCTGGGGGCGGATTATGTCATTGAAGGCGGCCAGACGATGAACCCCAGTTCCGAAGACTTCCTCAACGCCATCTACTGCGTCCCCGCCAAAGAGATCGTTGTTCTCCCAAATAATAAAAACGTAATACTCGCGGCACGTCAGGCAGGGGAACTATGCAAGGAAAAGACCATCTATGTCATTCCGACGCGTTCGATGCCGCAAGGCCTCACGGCGCTTATGTCCTATATACACGATGAAGGAACCGCCGAAAACGCCGCCAATATGGAAGATGCAATAAATAATATCCATACGGCCCATATTACCACCGCGGTACGCAGCACGGTTATCGACGGCATCAGCGTGACAAAGGGCGACGCGATAGGCATTGTGGACGGCGAAGTGACCCTTAGCCATAAAAACATGAACGAGGCGGCGCGCCGCACCGCCGAAAAACTCATAACGGACGATACGAGCTTTGTTACCATATATTACGGCGAGGACGCGAAGCCGAAGGACGCGGACAAACTAATGGAGTATATTAAGAAGCGCTATCCCGCCTGCGAGGTTGAGGTTCAAAGCGGCGGCCAGCCCGTGTACCGCTATATCCTGTCCGCCGAATAATGTTCCGCATTGACGACCCTGTAACGGTGTTACGAAGCGTCGGTCCCGCGAGGCTCGGTACGCTGAGACGTTTGAGCCTTTGCACCATCGGGGATTTGGTGAACCATTTCCCCAGGGACTACCGGGACAGGAGCGTAATAACGGCGATAAGGGATTTGGAACCCGGAATCCCCGCAACGGTTGTGGCGGAGGTTAAAAAATCACCGGATGTCCGCATAAAACATAAGATGACAATAACCACGGCGGAGATATGCGACAATTCCGGAGTTATGGATATTACCTGGTATAACCAGCCCTTTATGAGAAACGCGCTGAAACCGGGGAAATACGTCTTCTCCGGCGAACCTTCGTGGTTTCACGGGCGCATGACGATGGAGCAGCCGGAATACGAGGCAGTCACAGGCAAGGAACTGCTGTCTGGGGCGCGTATCGTTCCGGTCTATCCGCTTACAGAGGGCATATCCCAGAAGATGATGCGGATGTGGCAGAAGGAAGCCCTGGACGGCCTTCCGCCCATTGAAGAAACCCTGCCAGCCGGGCTTTTGCGTGAATATAATTTAATGAATAGGGACGCGGCAATACGCAATATACATTATCCCGAAAGCCCGGCGGCCTTTAACAGCGCCAGGCGCACGCTGGCCTTCACCGAGCTGTTCAACCTGCAAGCCGCCTTGTTCCGCGCCAGGGGCGTTGTTAAGAAACGCGAGGGGATAAGGCTTGACGATATAGATATCAGCCCCTTCACCGAGCGCCTGGGGTTTACCTTCACGGGCGCGCAAAGCAAGGTTCTTGCCGAGATACAGGCGGACACCTGCTCGGGCTATATGATGAACCGTTTGATCCAGGGAGACGTGGGTTCCGGCAAGACGGCGGTGGCAATGGCCGCAATGTACATGACCGTAAAAAGCGGCAGGCAGGCGGCGCTTATGGCCCCGACGGAGACGCTGGCCCGCCAGCATTACACTTACATGAAGGAGCTGTTTGAGCCGCTGGGCATATCCGTCGCGCTCCTTACAGGCTCCCTTGCCGCGAAAACGAAGAACGCGGTTAAGAAAGACCTGGCCTCGGGTATTGTCGATATAGCGGTAGGCACCCACGCCTTGATTGTGGACAACGTGTCGTTCGCCGCGCTGGGCCTTACGATATGCGACGAGCAGCACCGCTTCGGCGTGCGCCAGCGCGGGGCGCTGAACGAAAAAGGCCCTGCTCCGCATGTGCTGGTAATGACGGCGACGCCGATCCCGCGGACTTTGGCGTTAATCCTTTACGGCGACCTGGATATATCCGTCATCGACGAGCTGCCCCCGGGCAGGACGCCGATAAAGACCAACGCGGTAACGTCGCAGTATCGCCAGCGTATATTTAACTTTATCAAAAATCAAACGGACGAAGGCCGTCAGGCCTATATCGTCTGCCCTGTGATAGAAGAGAACGAGAGGGATTTGCAATCCGTAAAGACCTACGCCGCCGGGTTCGCCGCCGCCACGGGCCTAAGCCCGGCCATCCTGCACGGAAGGCTTAAGCAAGATGAAAAAAACGCGGTTATGGAGGGTTTCTCAAGCGGGGATATCCCCGTATTGGTGGCCACGACGGTTATTGAGGTGGGGATTAACGTCCCCAACGCTTCGATCATGCTGATTGAGAACGCCGAACGCTTCGGCCTGGCCCAGCTGCATCAGCTCAGAGGCCGCGTAGGGCGCGGGGCCGCCCAGTCTTACTGCGTATTGGTTACGGACGCATGGAACGAGATAACGAAAAAGCGCATGAAGGCAATGACCTCCACCACCGACGGTTTCGCCTTGTCAGACCTTGACCTGAGCATCCGGGGCCCCGGCGATTTCTTCGGCACGCGCCAGCACGGCCTGCCCGAAATGCGCGTCGCCAACCTATACAAGGACGGGGATATATTGAAGGAGGCGCAAGCGGCGGCGAGGAAATATTATAGAGAAATAGAGACGGGAGACGAGAACCAAGAACTCAGATGGTTACTTTAAGCAAGACACGGCTTCAGGACACGCTGATGACGATTGTATTATGGAAAGTATATTAACGTTTTAGCAACTTTAAGGAGGTATAAACTATGCAAGATGTTTTTATAACAAAGATTCATATTGATAAAGTCCGGCATTTGGAGAATCTTGATATTGATTTATCCGCTCCTGGTGAGGAGCGAAAGCATCTTATACTCACTGGGAAGAATGGCAGCGGGAAGACGAGCGTGCTCTTGTCATTGAAGAATCTCATTTTTTCAGGGCAATATTATAAAGATGTGAACTATATTACTTCACCTAATGATTCAAACCATATGTCACGTATTAAATCTTTGATGCAAGTTTATAATCAATATGTGCCAAACATCAAGGTAAATTTTTCAAATGAAACCAATGCCTTGATGGAAACTATATTTATTTATATACCTGTTAACCGTATGGATTTGGCGACACCAACCTCTATAGAGCAAATTGATATGCAAAGCAAGGTTGAAATTGTGAATAGCTTAAGCATGGATTTTTATAAATACATGCTTAACCTTGATTATCAGCGAAGTGGTGCTTTTGTTGATAAAAACACAGAGTTATTAGGTAAGCTCAACATGTGGTTTAACCGATTTACTGAAGCGGTGCGTGAGATATATAACTGTAATGATCTTAATATCCGCTACTCAAGAGACAAATTACGTATTGAGTTTGATATCCCTGGGCGTGAGCGTTTTTCACTTACAGAAATGTCTGACGGTTATAAGGCGCTGCTAAATATATATATGGAATTGCTTATGCGTTTCGGAGATAATGAGGGTAATATTGACTTTGATTTAGCTGCCGTTGTGCTTATAGATGAATTAGAAACCCACCTCCATGTCGAACTTCAAAAGCGCGCGCTTCCGTTCCTCACTAAAATGTTCCCCAACGCCCAATTCATTGTGACGACACACTCGCCATTTGTGATAACATCGTTGCCTGACGCCGTTGTATATGACTTGGAAAAAAGAGAGACCCTGGAAAATCCCAGCCTGTATTCATACGAATCCGTAGTGGAATCCTTTCTTGACACAGGTTCTTATTCCCAGGCGCTTCGCGATTACTTCAACAGATACAAGGAACTGAGCTTCAAAGAGCGGACGCCGGAGGAAAATGAGGAATTCTTGCGGGCCAAGACCGAGCTTGAACTGATGTCCCCCGCGTCTAAGGAGCTGTATATCGCGTTCACAAACCTTGAAAAGGAACGAAAGGCTAAAAAGAATGGTTAAACTCACGAAAAGCCCCCTGCCGGACGGGATTGTGATAAACTCTGCGGACGTTTACAGGTCAGGGATTGCATTTGAAACATTAATCAATGACTGCCACCAGAAATGTTACATATGCGAGGATAAGCCCACAAGCATAAATGTGGAGCATATCGTTGCACATAAAAGCGATCCGGCGCTTAAATTTGACTGGGATAACTTATTTATCGCCTGCTGGCATTGCAACAATATTAAAAGTACAAAGTACGACGATATAATCAATCCGGTATTGATCAATCCCGAAGAATGTATCGCTTTGTCTGTCAGGATATCCGATAATTTTATAGAAGCCGTACAGGTTATACCGTTAAAAACGGATGCCCAAGCCTTGAAAACAGCCGAACTGCTGGAGATTGTATATAACGGCGGTTCAACCGCGATGAAGAAGGTTGAAAGCGCGAATCTGCGCAACGAGCATTTACTGCCCGATATCAAGCTGTTCCTCAAATACATAAGCGATTATATCGATGAACCGGATTTGGGATACGACAGCATTATCAGGCAAGAAATCAGCTGTTCGGCCAAGTTCGCCGCGTTTAAACGCAGAATAATCGCCGAAGATACCGAATTGTCAGTAGCATTCGCCGATGCGTTAGCATAGAATGCAGACGCGCAATACGCGTCCCTACAGTATATGAAAGTGTGGTTGTGATGAATAATGACGAAACTCATCGAATCTATAACGGCGAAGGATAAGCGCCTCGCCGTGGGCATTATGTCCGGCACGTCCTTTGACGGTGTCGATGTGGCGTTTTGCGAGATAACGGGGCATGGGCCGGGGACGAAGGTAAGGCTTCTGCATTTCGACACAAAGGCTTATTCCTCGGCGAACCGGGCGGCCCTTTTGATGAACAGCTCCGCCGAGACCAGCAATGTCGCCGATATCTGCCGATTGAACAAGCAGCTGGGCGTCCTGATCGGCGGCGCCGTGCTGGAAATAGCCGAATCCGGCGGGATATCAATGGATGATGTGGATTTTATCGCTTCCCACGGGCAGACGATGTTCCATATGCCCGATATCGGGGCGACGCTGCAAATCGGCGAGCCAGCCGACATCGCGGCGATAACGAACAAGCCCGTCGTCGCGGATTTCCGGCCTTCGGATATGGCTTACGGCGGCCAGGGCGCGCCGCTTGTGCCCTTTACGGACTATATTCTTTACAGGGACGAGAACCTGAACCGCGTGACCTTTAACATCGGCGGCATCGGCAATGTGACGATTTTGCCTAAGGGCTGCGATATGGACGCGGTCAGGGCCTTCGACACCGGCCCCGGCAACGTCAACATAGACAATCTTATGCGGCTGCACACAAAGGGCGAGGAAAACTTTGACTATAACGGCAACATGGCGTCAACGGGCAAGCAGAACATGGAATTCTGCGAATACCTTGCGGACGCCGACCCGTTCCTTACGATAAGGCCGCCAAAGAGCACCGGAAGAGAGTTTTACACGATCTCATTCGCGGAAAAGCTCCTGCGCAGAGCTCAGGAGTTCGGCATACCGTTCCCCGATGTGCTGGCTTCCGTAACCAACCACACGGCCTACGCATTATGGTACGCGTTGACATATTTCAACAATACCCCCGTAGACGAGATCCTTGTCACCGGCGGCGGGGCGCGGAACAAGTACCTGATGGGCTGTATTGAAGCCCTGTTCCCCGGCAAAGTAAAGAAGCTGGACAACTTTAAAACGTCGGACGCTAAGGAAGCCGTAGCCTTCGCTATACTGGGCAATGAGTTCCTCCACGGCGGAGCGAATAACATGCCCCTCTCCACCGGAGCCAAAAGGGCGGTAATCATGGGCAAGCTGACGCTGCCCTCGGGAGGAACGGTATGAAGCTCATTAACGGAATAATCGGCGCTGCCGGCGGGCTGGCTTTGGTGGTTTTCCTGCTGCTGCAGTCCGTGCAAATCCCGGCTCTTGGGCTGTGGTTCTACAGGCAGGAATTCGATAAGAACGGCACATACGCGGCAATGGGCATGGAAGAAAACGCGTTGGACGCCGTGGCCCGGGGGATGATCAACTACCTGAACGGCAGCGACGAGACTTTATCCGATGATGTGGCCGTTGTACGCGGTACGGAACGCCTCTTCTTCAATGAAAAAGAGATAAGCCATATGATAGATGTCGAGCTTCTCTTCGCCTGGGGCCTTACGATAAAGAATATAGCTTTGTTCGCGCTGCTGGCTTCGCTGGTTTATTTTATTCTTACGCATTTATTGTTAAAATCCTGCTCTCTGCGAACGATGTTCGGGTGGTGGCGCGGCTTTTCGGCTGGGACGCTGGCGCTGCTCGCTGCCCTCGGCATCATTATCGCGCTTAACTTTCAGCGGGCGTTCACGATATTTCACGAGATTTTCTTCAACAATGACCTATGGCTCCTTAACCCCAGGACGGACCTCTTGATAAATATGCTGCCTAACCAGTTCTTCCAGGACATCGCGGTGTTCATCGGCGGCTGCTTCCTCGCGGGGCTGGTGTTGGTAATAATACTCAGTTCAGTGCTGCGCGGAGTATTTAAGCGTAATGGACGATAAAAAGCAGGGGAGCCAGTTCGTCAAGCAGGCAATGATACTTGCGCTGGCTTCCTTCCTTTCGCGGCTGCTGGGTTTTATCTACCGGATGCCGCTGACGAACAAAATAGGGGACGAGGGCAACGCCTATTACGGCAAGGCCTATACCGTCTATACGTTTATCCTTATTTTTTCCTCCGCCGGCCTGCCTTCGGCTATCTCAAAGCTGGTGAGCGAGCGGATAAGCCTGGGGCGCAGGGATGAGGCCCACCGGGTGTTTAAAGCGGCTCTTGCCGTCTCGGCCGCGTTCGGCGCGGTGTGCATGGCCGCCCTGTTCTTTGGGGCAAGGGCCTTTTCGGTTTTTATGGACAGCCCAAACAGTTACTATTCCCTGCTGGCTTTGGCACCCACGGTCTTTATCGTGGCTGTTATGTCGGCCTTTAGGGGATATTTTCAAGGGCTCGGAACCTCGGTGCCCACGTCGGTTTCCCAGGTGGTGGAACAGGGGTTCAACGCTGTCTTCAGCATCGTCCTCGCATCGCTGTTTATGGATATGGTATCCGAAAACCCCATAGCCCTGGGAGCGGCGGGCGGCAGCGCAGGGACGGGCGTCGGCGCCGTGTTCGGCATCTTCACGGTTGTCGCCTTCTACTTCATGCAAAAGCGAGAGATTGATTACGCTGTGAACCGCTCCCGCCAGGCCAATATACGCAAGGCCCGAGCCGGTTTCGGAAGCCTCGCGGCGGAAATACTCAAAACCTCGATGCCCATTATCGCAGGTACGGCCGTCCTGACGATAACCAACCTGATAGACAGCTCGATGATGACGGACAGGCTCTTGGCCGGAGGATTAAGCATTGAGCGGGCGGACGAGTTGTTTGGGCAGCTCACCGGTAAATACTCCACAATAATCACGCTGCCGCTATCCATCAGCGCGGTCTTCGCCACGGCGTCTATGCCCAGCATATCGTCGTCGAATGTATTGATGAACGCCCGGGCCGTCGAGTATAAGATAAACACCGCGCTGAGACTGACGATGATGATCTGCGTGCCCGCCGCGGCGGGGCTCGCTATCTTGGGGGATCCGATTGTCCGGCTCCTGTTCCGGGACTACCCGGAGGGCGGCATACTGATACAGATAGGCGCGGTAAACATTATATTTATGGCGCTTAACCAGATACTTACCGGGCCGCTGCAGGCGACCGGGAATGTTGTGATCCCCATTATAGCGGCGGGGGCAGGCGCGGCGGTTAAGATTATTTCCAACTTCATCCTGGTGCCAATCCCGGAAATCAATATCATTGGCGCGGTTATCAGCACGCTGCTGTGCTATGTCACGGCTTCGGCGATAAACTGGCGTATGTTGAAGATACGCACCGGGGCGAGGCTCAATTTCCGCTCGCTTATGTTAAAGCCGTTGTTCAGCTCGGTGATCATGGGCGCGGTGTGTTTTATCGTATATAACTGCACCCTGATAGCGGGGGCAGGCAACGGCCTCGCTGCCGTCGCGGCTATCGGGATGGGTTTCGTCGTGTACCTGATGCTGATGTTCATCTCCGGCGGCATAACCGCAGACGACGTGCGGCTGATGCCGTTCGGCGCGCGGGCCGCCGAATTCCTTCGAAGGAACGGGTTTGTTAGGTAACAGATTAAACCGGGAGATATAGTATGGATAACGCGAAGATAACCCAGCTCACCGAGATAATAAAAGCCGGAAACGCCGTATTCCTGGGCGGGGCTGGCGTGTCCACCGAGAGCGGCATACCCGATTTTCGCGGCACATACGGGTTATATCAGGGAAAGTACGAGTACCCCGCCGAGGAGATACTGTCCATTGACTTCCTTGAGGACAACCCGGAATATTTCTATGAATTCTACAAAAAGAACATCATTCACACCGAAGCCAAACCCAACGCCGCGCATATCAAGCTGGCGGAGCTTGAGGCCGCAGGGCTTCTTACGGCGGTCATAACCCAGAACATCGACGGCCTCCATCAAATGGCGGGGTCGAAGAATGTCGTCGAAATGCACGGCACAATACATAAGAATTACTGTATAGAGTGTGAGAAGGGCTACCCGCTTGAGGCGGTAACGGAAGCCGCCGGGATACCGCGCTGCCCCTGCGGCGGGATTATACGCCCCGAAGTGACGTTATACGGCGAATCCCTTGACATTGACGCGATAACATCGGCTGTTGACTATATCTCCGCGGCGGACACGCTGATAATAGGAGGCACAAGCCTCATCGTGTACCCGGTGGCAGGGCTTCCTGGTTATTTTAAGGGGCGTAATCTGGTCATCATCAACAAATCAAGAACGCCGCTGGAAGGCAGAGCGAAACTGGTGATAAGTGCGAGTATCGGGGAGACGCTGGACTTGGTTAGGGTTTCATAGGGAGACGATAAAATGGACGCTAAGATAATAAGGTTTGAGAAGCCGGAAGCGCCGATAAGGAAAAGGCGCAAATACAACGACGGCGGAATACTGTACGGAATCGCGCTGGCGCTATTGTTACTGTACCTCGGGGGATACCTGTACACGTTTTTCACGCGGGAAAAGGTGCCGGAGACCGTTGTGGTTTACGGCAGCATAGAGCCGGTGATGGTGTTCAACGGGGTTATCGTCCGGGACGAGACGGTGTACCGCAGCGCGGCGGAGGGCCTTCCGGTGTATTATAAAAACGACTTGGACAAGGTTCCCGCCGGAGCGGTGGCTTGCAGCATTCAAGACGAGGAAGCGGTAAAAAAACTGATGGCCGATATAACGAGCCTTGAGAAGAATATACTCAGCGCACAGGAAGAACGGGCGCAGAGCCAGGCCGTGGGCAGCCAGATTAAAGAGCTTACCGACCGGATACGGCGCACGGCAGACAACGCCGCGCTGTCCATCAACGCGCTGAATACCCAGGCGCTCTATGAAGCGGCGATACAGACAGAACAGCTGCTGAACCACAGGAACCAGATATTGATCAATGAGAGCCGGGGAAGCGTCAAGAGCATGTCGCAAGGGCTCAGTATCTACCTTTCGCAGATGGAGGGCGTCGTCAGCGAGATGCCCATTGGCCGCAGCGGGATAATCAGCTACAGAACCGACGGATACGAGGAACAGCTGACCCCGTCGCGGATAAAGGTTCTAAGCCCCGAGGAAACGATGATAGACGCGGACTTGGATGCGATATACGCGGAATCATATGTTCAAGCGGGCGACCCGGTGTTTAAAATAATCAACTCCAATGACTGGTACATCGCCTCCTACCTGCCGGCGGCACAGACGGAGGGATGGCAGATGAATGATCTGCGTAACATTTATGTCGACGACGGCAGCGGCAGCTTCAAGCAGCTGGAGACAAGGATCGACAGCATTGATTCAATCGGCGAGATACGCTATGTGGTATTCCATATAGATAAACGCGTAACGGATTACCTGGACCGGCGCGGCGTCAGCTTTAAGATAAAGGAAGGTCTTGGGGAAGGCCTGAAGATACCCAATTCGGCGATAATAGAAAAGACATTGGTTAAAATCCCCAAAGAATGCGCTGTGGAAACCGATGAAGGCAGGCATGTGCTGCGTTATAACATGGGAACGGGTATTTATGATAAGATGGGTATTGTACCCTTTGCCTCCGATAATGTGTATTACAGCGTTATCTGGTACGCGGACGGCATCCGCCCGGGAGACATATTGGCTATACCCGCCAGGCTGGGCGAAACATACACCGCAGACCAGACAGAGATAATAAGCGGCGTGTATGTTACCAATACGGGCGCCGCCGTATTCAAGCGGATATATACATCCGGCGGCGCCTTTGAGAATATCTCCTATACCATTGTAGACCCTGCGGACAACCCCAATGTAAAGGTTAAGGACCGGATAGTGTCCGACGCGAGTACCGTGGAGGACAGGCAGATGATATATTAAGCAGCTTGAGCAGTAAAAAGACTCAGTGCGTTTACGCACTGAAGACTTTTACTAGCTCAAGCCCCACATACGACTTCCGCCTAAACAAGGCATTTATGCCTTGCAAATCCGAAGGATGAGTGCAAGCGAAGCGCCGCGCATCGAGTTTCACGAAGTGAAACTTTTAGGCGAGAAGGAGTATAGAGCCGGAGGAAACAGGCTATGCGGTTTGATTTTGCCGATCGGCTGGTCGGCAATATAACGGAGTTTAGAAAGAGGGAAAACGAATCGATCCGACGCGGGTTCGATAAGGATACTCTCACCTCTCACCTGAAAGAACGGGCCGAGAGGAACGCCGTTATAATGAGGGACACAAACGCCATAATAGACGAACGCTTAATTCCTCTCCTGCGGGATGTGGAAAGCCTTTCCGCTGGGGACATAGACCGGCTCTTTGAGCTGTCTCAAAAGCTCTACACCATAACAATTAGGCTTGACATGGGTCTCGCGCTGGAAATCCATAAGGCCGCAATAATATGGGCGAAAACGCATAATGATACGGACCGGCTGATACGCCATTTATACTGGGCGGGCCTTGCCTCTATGCAAATAGACCCTAAAAGCCTATGCGAGCTATCTTTTGGGTTTTTTACTGAAGGAGCGGCTTATAAAGACCAATACATGAGTATCACGAATAAAGAAACCCGCTCATACATAAACCGCTGTCTTGGCAATACCTATGTTTCCATTTCCGGCTTGGGCAATAAGGACCCGTTCGGGATAATGACGCCGTTTTTCGCTTGTGTAGACGCGGCGCTGGTATTTTGGAGCAACAGTGATGTACAGGCTATGGATTTGGATTTTCCCTGGGACGGATTTTTTAGGAACGCCAGGCAAAATGTATGCAACTGGGTTGATATTTTGAGAAGGTATCGTTGGGCTGATGTTTCCATCGCGCAGCGCATATACGAAAATGCCCAGGCGTTAGGAAAAACCGGCCCCGTGTCCATTTACTGGGAAAAGAACCGTTACGAGTATTTGAGGCTTACCAGCAGCTTCCATGTAAACAAGCTCTCCTACCCCGCTTTGATGGACGGCCTTAAAACGCTTTTCTACTCAATCGGCGACAGCGACCTCTCCAATAATGGGTTGTATACTGTAATCCATATATCCTCAGTCTTATTGGAGTACATGGAGAACTTTTCACACATGTCCTGGGAGATTTATGAAGCCGAGCAGAAGGTTATTCTGGAACGGGTTTTGGGTTATTTGAAGAAGGTTATTAGCAGGACAGACCGCCAACGCTTAAATAATATGCTCGGTTTCTTTACCCTGTCCATGAGAACGACCAAATACTCAGATCAATATCTCGATATTGTACTGCGTTTTACCTCATTCAGCCATCCTTCCACATATGTCCACTCGCTGCAGGTTAAGAACATTACAATGCACCTCACCGATTACTTTATTGAACATGAGCCGGGTGTCTTTATTGGCTACTGCGGGGCGAAGGACGCTGACGAAGTCCGCAAAAAGAGAGAAGAGATACGGAACCTCACCGGCAGGGCGGGGTTATGCCATGATATAGGCAAGATTACATACGCGAATACAGTATCATTATGCTCACGGCGGTTGCATGATTACGAGTTTAACTTAATCAAGGAGCATGTAAGTATCGGTTTTGAACTTCAACCCGGCAGCGAAAGCATTGAATGTGTAAAAGCCGCGATATTGGGGCATCATCGCTGGTATGACGGGTCAAAGGGCTACCCCGAGGGTTACGATGCCGGCGCGTCGAAATACGCATTTACCGCTTATATGGTTTCGGCCGCGGATTCCATTGACGCCGCAACGGACACCATAGGCCGCAGCTACGCCCCGGGTCTCACGCTGGAACAGATCATAAAAGAGATTAAAGACGGAGCCGGTACCCGCTACGCCCCGGCGATAGCCCAAGCGTTAAACGATGATATATTGCTGGCAAAATTGCGTATTTGTATAACCGACGACCGTAAGAATTCCTATTTTGAGGTTTATAATGAATTGGGAGTCATAGAAAAGCAAGAGGAGCAGCCATAATGTCAACTATTGAAGATAATGTGCGCAATGTGTTAGGCAGGGCAGAAGCCGCAGCGAAGCGCGCGGGCAGGGATTTTAAAGATATAACCGTCGTCGGTGTTACGAAAACCCAGGACGCGGAAGCTGTAATAGCGATGGCAAGGGCCGGGATCAATAACGCGGGCGAAAACCGCGTTCAGGAATTTCTGCCCAAAAGGGAAGCCGTTGCCGCGGCAGATGCCGGGTTTGATATCAGATGGCATATGATCGGGCATCTGCAGACAAACAAGGTAAAGCAAGTGCTTGGAAAGGCCGCGCTGATACATTCCGTTGACAGTTTTAGGCTTGCGGAAGAAATAAACCGCCTGGGCGGGGCCGATGTGCTGATAGAAGTTAATATTGCTGAAGAGGCGGGCAAGTTCGGAATCAAACCTGACGACGCGCTATATTTCGTCGAAAAACTGGTTGATTTACCGAAATTAAACCTAAGAGGATTGATGTGCGTTGCTCCATATGTCGAAAATCCAGAGGAAAATCGTATATATTTTCGAAAAATGAAGAATATTTTACTTGACATTAATAAAAAAAGGCTTCATAATGTTGCTATGGAAATTTTATCTATGGGTATGACTGCGGATTACGAGGTCGCCATAGAAGAAGGGGCTACTGTCGTGCGTGTCGGAACCGGGATTTTTGGAGAACGGCAGCAGGCACTTATAAGCCGCAGGTAATTGAAACGGCGTAGAAAAACTATTATCAGGAAAGGTGTTGTGTATGGGGGTTATTGAGCGGATTATAGAAACCATCCGGAACTACGCGCTGTCAAAGGGTTATGATGTAAAGCCGCCTAAGGAGCATGTGGAAGAAGTCGAGATTGAAGACGACCATGAAGTGGAACAGGATACCATCAGAGCCGATGAGAGGTTTACCGCCGCGATAGAGCGGGCCGAGTTAATAGGGGACAGGCGTCCCCGCCGTGCCGCAATACCTACAGGAGGGTCTAAAGTGCATAGCTTCCCCAAGTCCAGTGTTCATCAGAATTTGATGATCTTGGAGCCGCAGTCCATCGACGAGTCGGGCGAGATCAGCGAGTACATCAAAGAAGGCCAGATTGTGATCGTAAAACTTGAAGGGCTTAAATTCGAGGCGGCGCAGCGCATCGTGGATTTCCTCAGCGGCGTGGTAAGAGCGCTGGACGGCCAAATTGAGCATGTCTCTAATAAAATTTTCGTCGTGGCGCCTCAGCATGTGGATATCTCCAGCATGATTAATGACGACTCAAGGGAAGGCGGCATCCTCGCTTCCTTAAAGGCTTCGTTCAGGTGATTCGCTAATATTACCAAGCAAGAGGTTTTTTGATGGCCGGAGTGCAGTCGCTGATAGTGAACGCTGTTTATGTGTTCTCGTCGGTTATGAAGATTCTTTTAATAGCGCGGGTTTTGCTGTCCTGGCTTCCCAGCCTCGGTTTCGGGGGAGGCGGAGTGCTGGGCAGAATTTCCGGTGTTATTGTAACGCTTACCGAACCCATACAAGGCCCCATACGCGCCATGCTGGACAAATCGCCGATAAAGGGCGTCAACACTGTTGTTGATTTTTCTCCGATATTATCGCTCTTTGTTATTGACGCGATAGCCCTGATAATAACGCGGATCATCACAGTTCTATAGTATTAATATAAAAAATTAAACAATGAAAGCAACATAAACAGCGAAGAACCTTTCAACCATTTTACTGGGGAAGGTTCTTCGCTATTGTATGTTCAGATGCCTGCTTCTTAATGATCGGTTATTCTATGTCCTCGGCGTCCTCCTCTTCCTCCGCCTCTCCTTCCGGTTCTTCCTCTTCGGATAAATCCTCGTCATAAGCCTCGGGCAGGCCTTCCGCCTCAGCTTCGGGTTCCGTTTCGGTTTCCTCTTCCGCAACAGCTTCCAAGCCCGCGTCGTCTTCCTCTTCCAGCTCGTAGTTCAGGTCGTGCCACCCGCTGTCGTCCTCCGGCGGTTCCGGTGTTTCGGCGGCCTCAGCCTCATCGGAGGCTTCCGCATACTCCGGCTCTGGAACAGTGTAACCTTCGGCGGGAAGGTCTGCCGTGCCAAGAAGCTTAGAACTGCCATCCATCATAGTAACGGCGGTCTCGTTAATCTTCTTGAGCTTCTTGTTAAGCGTTCCGCTTTTAGCGATCATCGTGTTTACACCGTTGAAGACAGCTCCGTCCTCAATGCTTATCGCGGTGCAGCTGATATCGCCGGTGACGCTGGCGGTGGACTTCAAGCTGGCGTAGGAACTGAGCTGCAGATTTCCCTCCACGATACCGGCTATTACGGCGAAGGTGCTGATAATGTTACCCTTGACATAGCCTGTTTCGGTGACGATAACCTCGCCGTCAACATTGATGTCGCCGAACACAAGCCCGCTTACCATAACGGAATTGATGCCCTTGAGGGCGCCGCCCATCATCGTTAAGCCCTCCCCAATAACGGTGTTTGGGACGAAGTTAGGATCCTCTCCGTATCTTGGGCGCTTTTGCTGAAAAATACCCAACATGCCGATGCCTCCTTTCGGATATATTATCCGTAACTAATACCCGCCGGTTTCGCCTGTATCCGCCGGAGTGGTTGTCTCCTGCGGAATAGGTGCCAGCGGTTGAATGGATGAACTTTCCTGGAGCGTATAGGTCATTCTCATTTCCCTCAGGTTGTTGGTATTGGCGAACAGCACAATTGAGGTCCAATCGGCGTACCCGTCCTTTACAAACCGCACATTGTGCTGGCCAAGCTCGACATCCACGCTTAACGGGTCGGTAAGGTTGGGGTCTGTGGTGAGGCCGACATATCTGTCGTCAATATAGACCTCCGCCCCGGACGGAACCGTGATCGGCGTATATTTTATCGTCTCCGGCAGAACCGGCCTCGGCGTCGGCGTGGGGGTCGGCAGCATTTCAATTTGCACTGTCAGAGCAGGCGCGTTGAGATCCACAGTGTGCTGGAACGGCTCATACCCGAAAGCCGTCGCCTTTATCTCATACAACCCAAACAGCAGGGGCAGCGCGTCGTCAAGGCTCACGGGATTGTCATTAACGGTAAGATACACGTCGGGGACGTTGGAGGTAAAATACATCGAGCCGTACTTCATCTGAACGCCGGCAAGGTCTACCGTAACGGTTTCGCCGCCCGTGACGGTTACGTCGCGCTGGAAAATCTCGATATTCTGCCCTTTGACAACAACCTTGTGGATACCTTCCGGCACGCTGAAGCTGCGGCTTTCTTCCAGCTTGGCGTAGGTCAGGTTGCCGATCTCGACCGAGCCGTCTTTTATATATTCGTTATGGACGATGTCGATAACGCCGTGGCCCGTGGTTATGTCCATAAACATCGCGACGGTCTTATATACCCTGAGCGTCACTCTGTCTTCGGGAGCAAGAGCGGCGGGATCCTGTTCCTTGCCCTTATAGAGGCAAACGAACTCAGGGCCGTAGATATAGGTCTTGTTGCCAACGGTAATTCTGTTGTTTTCCGCGTCCACTATGACGCCTTCAAGGTTAAAGAAGGTCTGGGCCTGGGGGCTCTGCTGGATGGATATCAGCACCGAGTCGTCCTCAAGATAAGCGATATCTACAACATCCCCCTGCTTGAATTCAGCAAAAACCAGGCTTCCGCCGTGCTTGTCCTTCATTACTGTGCCGCCGGAGGCCGTCATATAAAAGGTTCTGCCGTCCAAAATCCCATATAAGGTAAAGGTTCTTGTGTCCGGGTCTGTGGCTTTGATCAAGCAAACCTGTTTAACCTCTTTAGCCGCCGGGACTAAGGGCAAGCCCGCGCCAACGTCTCTTGTCGGGGCGGGAGGCGCGGTTCTGGCCTTGTCGTTAAAAGAGCTGATCATCAGCGCGAAGGCCGATACGCTCACAACGACGCCAGCGAAAATGATAAACGCCAAAAATATCCCGAAATGGGGTTTTGCCTTAGGCCGGGCCGCCGGCTTGCCGACTGCCTGTCTGTTGTAGCCGGTTCTTTTCCTGTCCGCTCTGTCTGTATAATTAGCGGGGGGCAAATCAACGCGCCTTGTCCGCTCCGGGTCGTCTTTATAACCTCCGCTTGCCGGGGCGCGGTAGTTTATTGTCTTGTCTCCTATTTCAATATTCACCCTGCCGGGCTGTTTACGTCTTGCGGCGTTCCTGTTCAATTCAATCACCTTTTTAAGATACCCTTCAAAGGAACCTTTCAAAAAACCCCGAAACATACACCTCGTCGGCGTCGCCGCGGCCGCTGATGTCTTCCATTACGGCTTCGAAGGAACCGGGGGTCCAGGTACGTTTTTTCGAATAGTATTTTATGCAAATCTTGTAAAATTTATCCGGCAGAAGCAAGATTGCGTATAGCGCCTTCATCTCGGCCTTCGAGAGCGGGTTTTCGGCGCAGTACAATTCTATTATTTCCGGCATGTCCATATATGACCCGGTACGCAGATGCCGCTTGATTACCGATGAAAGATCATGTAAAAAATGATCGTTGCTGCCTTCGTCGAAAGAGGTGATGAATGCCTGTTCTCCGTTTATGAGGACAGTCTCTTCCTTCAAAGCGTTGTGGGCAAAGGTTCTCGGGCGCGGCGGAACCGTAAGCAGATCAATGACGCCCGGTTCGGAGCAAATCTCCATACTGCGGTTCAAGCGTCTTTCATAGCTGTCGTAATACTTCAAAAACATCACGTCGAAATCAGAAAGGCGGCCCTGGCGCAGAACAGTCTTTTTAAAGGAACGCAGCCGGTTCTTTTGCTTTTCAAAGCCGCCGTTCGGCATAAACTCGCCGTATTCAACGCACACGCCGGGCTTTCCTGGGAACCTTTCATAAAACCCCGCCTTGCCCGTTATCCGGTGCATTCGCGCTATTTTCCGTAAAATCTGGTGAAACTGCACATGATCGTCGAACCGCGCTTCTCTGCCCTTTATGTATGCCGAGGCGGTGTAAAGCCCGTCCTCCTGACGCACGAAGGGT
>JAISVU010000176.1 GCA_031271375.1 Clostridiales bacterium
GAAAATAAAGCTGTCCTCTTCAAGGCCCTCCAAAGAAGCGGCGTTAAATGTCTTCATATACCAGCCGACGCCGCTTTTATAGAGGTTTCGCGTGTCTCCGATAAGCCAGTCGTGGGGAACCCTGACCGGCGTGAAGTCCTTAGGCTCGTCTTTGGCGAATAGCCAGCCGTCATTGAATGTAAGCGATATGCCCAATAAAACCAGCCCGTTCCTATTAAATTTTACCTGAGAATTGATCCATAAATGACAGCATCTTAATCAGCATATCCGCCAGCCCGTCGTCAATGCTTTTCCAGCAGTAGGTATACCCGGGAAAATAATTGCACAACCGGTATTCCTTGCCTTCATATGTAACTGCGGTATGCGAATGCGGCCTGTTACCCGTTTTATCGGTTTGTACGCAGTACCCGCATTTATCGCATTTCTTTGTTTTCTTTACGACAAAGGCTTGAAGCTCTTCGCCCATTGAATCAAAGGATTCCAAATATGGCTTCATCCCGCCGGGTACGCACAGGCCGAATGACGCCGGGTTCCTTGTGTAATCGTCATACTGCGCCGCAATGCCGGTATGCTTGATCTTATATTCAAACCCGCCGCGAGGGGGTTCGGGGCTCCACTGAGGATTGACTATCGAAAGGGTTAAATTGCAATCGCTCGCCGTAACACTATAGACATTATACCGCTTATAACCTTGAGCAAGCATCCACTGCTCCAGTCTTTTGAATCCGGGCTCTCCCAGCAACCTCGCATAGATATCCGATGTATACGGATAATTGGCGTCAAAGAGGCAGTGCGAGAAGGCTGCGGCATTCGCATTATCTTTCGCCGACATCCATTTCCACGCGGCGGGCAGGGCCGTTAAGTCGTCTATACCAAGCCTTGACAGAACGGCCTTCTGTTTATTGTTCAGTTTAACGTCTTCGCCCCGCCCCAAAAGGAACATGGCCTTTAACAGCCCGTCAAGGGATTTGGTGAATTTTCTCATGTCAATGATTAACTGGGGTTTGTTATATGCTTTCTTGTAGCGGTACGGGTAAGCGTCGTCTGCGTGTAATGAGGCGGCAAAAAGCAGCGGCTCGTCAAAAGCCAGCTGATACAGGCTTTTAATAAGGGTATAGAAACGCTCCTGTTCTGAGATGCTTACAGGCGCGTTTTCATCGGGAACAAAGGACGGGAGGAGATCAATATAAGCCTGCGCCATCCTTTGCTCCAAACATGAGAAGTCCATCGGTATGCTCCTATCGCGTGCGGGCGATTAATAATCGCCCCTACGAGATGTCCTCGAACGCGTATTCCTGGCTTCCCAGCCCCGCTTTCTCCAGCTCGTTGATCTGCGTATACGGCTCAACGCCGTGGAGCCGCTCAAAAAGATGCCCCTTCGTCCCCAGCTCGACGCCTTTAGGCGTGCTGTTAGGCAGCAGATCTTCGAATTTTATCGCGTCCACGCTGGCCCGCTCTATAGCCACGATATCGCTTGAAGCCATTATCCCTATATCCGGCACCAGCGACGGCGTCGAAAGCCCCCAGCAGTCGCAGAGCGCGGTGATGTTGGTAAGGAAGTTGATGTAATAAACGCTGTCCTTATCAAAGGTGTCCAGCACCGTCTTCGTACAAAGAGCCATGCCGGTTTGGAAGTCATGGTAATGATTCGCGTCCATCACAAGCGCCTCGTTGGGGCATACCTTCACGCAGTGCTGGCAGTATGTACAGTGGTGGAAATTGACCTCGTACTTGCCGTCGACGAACTCGTTGGCATAGTGGTTACAGCTCTTTACGCACTGGTCGCAGTGTATGCACTTGTTCTCGTCCCAGGTAATGCCGCCCTCTAAGGCGTGAATCTGCCCTCTCGTCCTGTCGGTAACGCAGCCCATCGCGATATTCTTGCAGGCCCCGCCGAAGCCGCAGGCCCCGTGGCCTTTGGCGTGGGAGAGGTCTATCATAAACTCCGCATCGTGGATATGGCCCGATATATCAACATTCTTAAATGTCTTGAAGTCAACGTATTTCTCGTAATAATATTTGCCTAAAACGCCGTTGGTGTCAACCACCTTGCAGCCCAGGAAGTCCTCGGTATATCCGCGGTAACGCGCTCCGTCCGTCGTCTGGTCGGTAATATAGGGCTTCGCCCCCCATGCAAGCAGTTTATCAATCAGCTTTTTTATAAACAGCGGATGGATCGTCGTAAACCCGATATTCCTCCCCAGGTGCATTTTTACCGCCGTGTGCCTGCCCTTAACCTTCTCCGCAAGCTCCGTGGATTCCAGCAGTCTATCGAATTTAGCCGGAAGGGTGCAGTCCGCTTCGTATCGTTCGTAAGCCACCGAGGCGAATAAAACCTTTGATTTCATCAAGGATTCTCCCTTATAAAAGTATTATCGGCAGCGTTATGCCGACTATATATTTATACTATAGCCGGAAATATAAGTCAAGAATGTTTAGATTTGACTTTTTTTACATATGGTGTATACTATAACAAATGATACAGGGCATACATAGGAGGTAGCGCAATGAAGAAAAGCCTGTTTCTCGCGATTTTCGCATTTTTTACGGTATTAATTTGCTTTGGAGCCGCCGCTGCCGAAGCCGCGAACGAAAATCCAAACGAAAACTTAAACGAAACCATGAGCGTCTCCATCTCCTTCGCCGGAGACTGCACTTTAGGCACCGACGACCGTTTTGGCTACTGGAACAGCTTCCCCTCCGTCTATGACGCGATACAAGAAGAACGGGGCGACGCTTCGGGGTATTTTTTCGAGAATGTCCGGCATATCTTTCTTGAGAGCGACTTAACTGTGGTCAACTTAGAAGGGCCGCTGACCGGCAGAACGGAGTATAACGATAAGCAATTCGTTTTCAAAGGGCCGCCGGAATACGCCGAAATCCTCTCCGAAGGCGGGATTGGCCTCGTCAATCTTTCCAATAACCACACCTATGATTATGGCCGGGAAGGGTACATAGACACGCTTGTAAGCCTGGACGCCGCCGGCGTAGGCTATTTCGGCCCTAACTGGCAGCACATGAAGGATCTAGGCGGCGTAACCTTCGGCTTCCTGGGTTATAACGGCTGGTCCGATGCGCTCAAGGGTCAAATTACCGAAGACATAGCATATATTAAAGAATGCGGGGCGACTGTCATAATCGTGTCTTTCCACTGGGGCGAGGAACGCGCAAATTACCCCAACGGCACTCAGAAGGCGCTGGCCCGTCACTCTATAGACCAGGGCGCAGCTCTGGTTATCGGGCATCATCCCCATGTCCTCCAGGGTATCGAATCCTACAACGGAGGGTTGATTGTCTACAGTCTTGCCAACTTCTGCTTCGGCGGGCATAAGAACCCGGCGGATAAAGACACGATGATATTCACGCATACATTCGCCTTCGACCGCGAAACCCTGGAACGGCGGCCCGAGCTGGACAGCTCCCGCGTGATCCCCTGCTCGGTATCCTCCGTGGGGAACCGGAACGACTTTAGGCCAACGGTCTTGGAGGGCGACGAAGGGGAGCGCGTGGCGGAAAGGCTTGAAAGATATAGCGAATCATTAAATGAAGCTAACATATTTGACACGGTGATCGATATAGAATATTGACGGAGGAAGCCTTGTAATGTATAATGTTACCAGTACTTCTTGAGGAGGTATTGAGATGTTCAAGAAACACGGAGTGAAGGTACTGATTATTGCGGGAATTTTGATGATTGCGGCATATATCGGTTATGAGCTGATTACATTCCCCTGGGTCTTCGGAACGGACGAGGAGATAAACGCAAAAGTCCTGCCATCCCCTACAATGCCGCCCGGTGAGCCCGGCGTCGATTACATCATTTCTACGCCGCCGCCCGGATACTTTAACGAGAGCAGCGGCAGGGTCATACTCGCACCGAACGGCACAGGGCAGACCACAAGCCCGCTGTATTCAAGCGCCGATAAAGATGGGTACTATTGGCTGATACCGGAAGAAATACCGCTGGGATCAATGATCACAGAACCGGGAGAACCCCCGCTTGAAGAGGTCTTGCCGGAAGCAACGCCCGGAGAAATCGCTGAAGAAACTGTTTTCTCCAACGATACAATGATCCAGATGTTCAATCCCGAAGAGGCCCCTCAAGCCGAGGAAGAAGAGGTTGTTGAAATAACCGCAGTCATCAAGATCCCCCGCCTTAACCTGTCCGAGTGCATCTTTAAAGGCACGGGCAAAGAAGCGCTTAAGCTGGGCATCGGCCATCTTGAGGGGAGCGAGCTGCCCAACGAAGAAGGCAATATGGTTATCGCGGCCCACAGGTCCTCGAACAACGCCGCCCCCTTCA
>JAISVU010000186.1 GCA_031271375.1 Clostridiales bacterium
GTAAGGCCCAGCGTCATTGCGCATACCGTCAGCGCCGCGATAATTCTCTTAAACATGTTCTTTTCCTCCTGTTCTTTTTTATAATTGTATAATTTTTCTATCAAAAAAACAAGAAGCTGCCAGCCTACTTTTTTAACTGTTTTTACAGCGGGCTTCGCTTACGAAAATGGCTTAAACATCGCGTTTCTGCGCGTTCGGGCAGGCTTCCGTACCGAATTTGACTCGATGAGCCGAAAAAAAGTTAAAAAAAAGAGGATTTTTTGAGCGCGTTCTTCTGCGGCCCGTTTTAGCGGGCTTCGCCTATGAAAACGGTTAAATCATCGCGTTTAAGCGTGTTAAGGCAGGCTTCCATATCAGACGTGATACGAAGGGACGTTAAAAAAGGCAAATCGTTGAGGGGCGAAAAATCCTTAACCGGGGTGTTGTCTATCTCCAGCGTTTCTAAACGGCGAAAGTTCTCGATGCCTTCCAGGCCGGCAAGCGCCGTATTATTAAGCGACAGGGTTCTGACCTCCGTAATGTCCCCAAGCTCGGACAGCGCGGACAAGGGTTCGCCGCTGACATGCAATATGCGCAGATACGGCATATTTCCGAACACGGAAAAATCATTGATTTGATTATTGGACAGCATAACCGCCGACAGGGCGGTAAGCCCTGTTATAGGCGAAAGGTCGCGGACGGCGCATTCAATAATTTCTAAAACCTCAAGATTAAGACATTTCGTCAGCGGGGATATGTCGGACAGCCGCTGATAAAATATGCTTAGATGGCGCAGGTTCTTTATTTGAGGCAGGTCGCTTAAATCGGTAAGTTCCCCCCGGGGCAGGTTCAGCTCGAAGAAGCTGCCCCGCAGCCGTAAATGTGAATCTATGTCGCCGGTCGGTTCATTCCCGGTAAAGTAAAGTTCGGTGATATCGTCCAGCATACTTACTGTAACAGGCTCGCCCGCGTCAATGCCCAAAACCGCCCTGCAGGCGGCTTCTACCAGCGGCTCGGCGAAGGCATAGGCCGTATCGCCGGATGATTCGGATATGACGATATTGAAGAAATCCGTATACCGCCCTATAAAGAAACCCGCCGTAAGCACCAAAAGAATAACCGGAACCAAAACGGCGGCGGCGCGGGAGCGGGCTAACATACGCTTTTTATACCCCTCAAGAGCCTTTTCCAGCGCGGCGGCGCTGCGGTAACGGTCCTCAGGCGCGAAGGCGCAGCATTTGGCCGCGATGCGCTCAAGCCCTTTATCCTTTATTATTTCATATGCCTCGGTGTATCCCGTCGTCATCCAGCGCAATAACACGCCCAGCGGGTAGATGTCGGACTGCGGGTCGGTTTGCTTGAAGCCGTACTGCTCCGGCGGGGCGTATGGCGGAGTGCCCAAGAAAACAGTATCCTCCGCAGCGTCCTTCGAATATTCCCTCGCCGCGCCGAAGTCGATAAGCGTGATTTTATAGCCGTTATCCGGGTCGATGATGATGTTGGACGGCTTGATGTCGCGGTGGATGACGGGCCTGGGCCGGTTGTGCAAATATGTGAGGATACCGCAAAGCTGTATAAGGATGCTGACCGCCAGCGACGCGCGCGCCGGGTTGTCTTGCATATAGTCGTCCAGGGGTATGCCGGGGACATACCTGCGCAGGATGAAGCGTTCGCCGCTGCTCTCCAGCTCGCTTTCATAGCGCGGAAGCCCCGCGTGCGACAGGTTGCCGAGGATGTGCGCCTCGCTCCTTGTACCGGGCGTCAGCGGCTTTTTTACGCGTTTCAGCACATAATCGGCGTTGCTTGACTTTTCGGTCAAGCGGAGGGTTTCGCCGAACGCGGTCTGCGCAAGCAGCTCTGTTACATGAAACCGCTCGGAAATCTCCGCAGGGAAGCTATTCCCGATATATTCGCCGCCGGTGATAGCGTTCATATCAGTCTTCCCTGCCCAGGGCGGGAAGCCCCATTTCATTAATTATACTTTTCACCTCCGCGACTGTAAGGCTCTTTTCCAGGGCGTAACAGAAGACCACATCGCGTTTAATCCTGGCGTCTAACGCGCTTTTGCGGGCTATTTTTAATAATTTCTGCGTCTCATTTAAGGATAGGCCGAAACCAAAAGCGAGCTGGATAACCTTGTCGCGGGAGGGGTTCGCCTTTTTACCATTAAAGAGCTGGTGGCCGTAGGTAAGTTCAATGTCCGCCCGCTTGATTACCCGCGCCGGTTTTGTGTTCTTTTCAACGCACAGCTTGCGAAGAGCTACCTCCAGGGGGTCTCGGTGCATCTCTTTGGCGAAGGCTTCTATCAGTCCCCGCAGATCGGTTGCGCGCCTTACTTTCTCCGCCAGCATTTTTGTGGATATAGGCTTGCCGGGCATAAGAATCTCCCCTCACTATGCAGTTCGATATTAGTTTGTACGGATATTTTAACATGTTTTAATTGTCATGACAAGTTATCGCAGGTTTTTGCGGCAGCGTACCGCAATAAATAAACCGCCGGAAGGTATCATAACCGCCGGCGGTCTTGGTTATAGTTAAAACTGTTAAAGAATAATGCAGATGAGGCCTCCCCTGCCTTCGTTGATGATGCGCTGGATCGTCTCCTGCATCTTCATCTGCGCGTCCTCCGGCATACGGTAGAGCTTGCTCTGGAGCCCCTCCCGCACCATGTCCTGCATTGTGCGGCCGAAGACGTTCATCTCCCA